>JAFXMA010000013.1 GCA_017530725.1 Bacteroidales bacterium | reverse complement strand
TACACCCTGGACGCCGTCCGCGGCGACGAGGTGTGGAACGCCTCCCAGCAGTGGTACCTCCCGTACGACAACCTCAACTCCACCGGCCAGATCGACATCGGCGACCAGTGGCCCTGGCGCGACAACTTCCATGTCGTGAACCGCTGCAACCTCGTGCTCTCCCGCATCGAGGAGTCCGGCCTGACGGGCACGAACATCGACCGGATCAAGGGCCAGGCCCTGTTCCTGCGCGCCCTCGCCTACTATCACCTCGCGACTTACTACCAGGAGGTTCCGCTGTTCATCGAATACAGCCAGTATGACTCCATCGAGACGATGTATGCCGAGAACGTGTCCCAGGATGTGGTCTTCGACCAGATCGAGACTGACCTGAACGAAGCCCTCGAACTCCTTCCGACCCGCGAGGCGGGCGGCGAGTGGGCCAAGGGCCGCGCCACCAAGGGTGCCGCCGCCGGTTACCTCGCCCGCGCCTACATGTTCCGTCACAACTACGCCGATGCCCTCACCCTCCTCAAGAACATCATCAACGGTACCTACGGTCACTACGAACTGATGAAGGACTACGGGGACAACTTCCGCGAGGGCAATGCCTATGAGAACAACGCCGAGAGCCTCTTCGAGGTTCAGTTCCTGGACTACGGCATGGGCGGTTCCGACGAGGAATGGACCCCGGTGAACATCTCCTCCAACGCCACCCAGGGCCATGCCGTGGAGTCCAACTACGGTTCCCAGGAACTGGGCAGTTGGGGCGACCTCGCCGCCTCCCCGTGGCTGTACAACCTGTTCAAGGCCGAGCGCTGCACCGACGGCACCCTGGACCCGCGCCTGTACTGGACCATCGTCACCTATGAGCCCGAGTACTCCGCCTATACCGGCACCACCAACGCCGGCTATCCGAACGGCGGTGACCCGCGTTCCAACGTCGTGTACCAGCAGGAAATCACCCGCACCCCGCGCTGCAACAACACCCAGGGCGGCATGTCCATCGCCAAGTTCACCAACGCCCGCAACAACATCTATGCGAGCATCACCACCGGCCTGCACTGCGGCGTGAACCTCCGCCTGATGCGCTTCAGCGACGTCCTCCTCCGGGCGGCCGAGTGCATCAACGAACTCGACGGCCCGACGGCCGAAGCCATCGGCTACATCAACGAGGTGCGCAACCGCGCCGGCCTCGCCAGCCTTCCGACCGACGGCTGGACCGCCAACAAACTCTTCGAGCAGATCGCCAACGTGGAGCGTCCGAAGGAGTTCGGCTGCGAGAACGGCCGCGGCATCGACCTGATCCGCTGGGGATTCTTCTACGACGCCGGCCGCCTGGCCCAGATCAGCCAGCACAGTTGCTTCATGCTGGACACGGCGGAAGGCTCCGAAGTCTCCACCCAGGAACTCACCACCGACACCGCCTCCGACTACTCCTACAAGTACTTCACGGCCGGTCACGAGTATTTCCCGATCTTCCAGGGCATCCGCAACGCCAACAAGAACATCCACGGGAATTCCGCGAACAATAACTACGACAACGGTCCCGACTGGACGGCCAAATACGGTTCCGTGCATCCGGTTACGGCCCTTTAGGATATTGGATCAAGATTGATTAACTTTGTGGAGGCGGGGTCACCCCGTCTCCACGGATTATCAAAGCAATGAAGTTTACCCGAATCGCATTGGCAGCCCTCTGCACGGCCCTTCTCGTCACTGTCGGCTGCGAAAAGGACCCGGCCGAGGGAACCGGAATCCACACCAAGCCCAACGAGGGCGGCGGTGGTGGCTCCCAAGGCGGCGGTGACTCGCAGGACACCGGCTACACCCCCATCACTCCCACCAGCACCGGCGTCTGGAGCGGCACGGCGGCCGAACCGGCCGTCACCGACGGCAAGACGGTCCCCACGTTCAACGATGACTACCGGTCCATCGCCGGCTGGGGCTCCAAGGACCGTTGGAACCTCGCCAACGTACACGATCCGTCCATCGCCTACTACAAGGGCTATTACTACATGTTCAACACGGACGCTTCGTTCGGCAACGAGCACCTGAAGGGTCCGGACCACATCCACTTCCCCGGCAAGCGCTCCAAGGACCTCGTGAACTGGTCGTACGTCCCCGGTCCGTTCTCCAAGAACGAACCCGCCTGGGTCTATACCCGGCTGAACGAGATCCGCAAGCGGATGGGGCTGGAAACCATCGGCCGGAGCAGCCTCTATGACAACTGCGGCTACTGGGCGCCCGTGATCCGCACCGTCAACGTGGACGGCGTGGAGAAACTCCGGATGTACTACTGCGTCGTCGTGAACAACTACATCGGTTCCGGCAAGGTGAATGTCAACGAAAACTTCGACGGCACCTGGTCCGAGCGCGCCTTCATCGGCATGGCGGAGACCACTTCGCCCGAGACCGGCAACTGGACCGACTACGGCTTCGTGACCTGTTCCTCGACCGACAGGGGCAAGGACGGCTACGCCCGCCCCGACCTGGGCAACTGGGACGCCTACTTCTACTACAATGCCATCGACCCCACCTACATCGTGGCGGACGGGAAGCATTACCTCATCCACGGCTCCTGGCACAGCGGTTTCGCCCTGCTGGAGGTGGATCCGAAGACGGGCATGCCCATCAAGGACCTCGGGGACCCCTGGGCCGACAACGCGAACGGCCTCACCGCCCGGTTCGGTACCCACATCGGTGCACGCAACTCCTCCCGCTGGCAGGGTTCCGAGGCTCCGGAAATCGTGTTCAAGGACGGATTCTTCTACCTGTTCATGGCCTACGATCCTCTGGAAGTTCCGTACAATACCCGCGTGGTCCGCTCCGAAAGGATCGAAGGTCCCTATTACGACATCACCGGACGCAACTTCACCAACGCCCGCGGCGACTGCTACCCGATCGTCACCCATCCCTACAAGTTCTCCAAGGGAACCGGCTGGGTGGGCATCTCCCACTGCGCCGTCTTCCAGCAGGACGGCACCGGGGACTGGTTCTACGCCTCGCAGGGCCGCTTCCCGAACGATGCGGGCGGCACCGCGCCGAACGCCGTGATGATGGGACACGTCCGCCGCATCGTCTGGTGCCCTTCCTCCGCCGACGCCCTCGACGACCTGTGGCCGATCTCCCTCCCCGAGCGCTATGCCGGTCTCACCAAGAGCCCCGTCAAGGCCGAGGAAATCGCCGGTACCTGGGAGCACATCAACCTCAAGTACGACTATGGGAAGCAGGACATCGCCACCAACCTCACGCTGAATGCGGACGGTACCATGACCGGCGCCCTGAAGGGCACCTGGAGTTTCGACGAGGCCAAACAGTACCTGACGCTCGTTTCCGGCGGAAAATCCGTCGTCGTCGTGGTTTCCCACGAAGTGGACTGGGAAGCCAGCCCGCGTGTGGAGACGGTCGTGTACGCCGGAACGGAAAAGACCCTGAACGCCACCTGGTGGGGGAAGAAGGTCAACTGACCCTTTATCGGAGAATTGATTGTTTCTTCGTAGCAAATGAATGATTTTTCGCACCCGAAACGCGCGAAAACACCTAATTTTGTATAAAGAGACTAATAACTTGATACTGATTATGATAAAGAAGACATTGACCCTCATCGCGGCGCTGGCCGCCGCCCTGACCGCCACTGCCCAGGTCAAGGTGTCCGTCCATGAGACGGCCCAGGACCAGCCCGTCATCCCGGCCGAAATCTACGGACAGTTCTCCGAGCATCTCGGAAAGTGCATCTACGAGGGAATCTGGGTGGGCAAGGACTCCCCCATCCCCAACGTGAACGGTTACCGCACGGACGTGCTGGAGGCCTTCAAGGCCCTGAAAGTCCCGGTGCTCCGCTGGCCCGGCGGCTGCTTCGGCGACGAGTACCACTGGATGGACGGCATCGGCCCCCAGGAGAACCGGAAGAAACTCGTGAACAACAACTGGGGCAGCACCGTGGAGGACAACTCCTTCGGCACCCACGAGTTCCTGAACCTCTGCGAGATGCTGGGTATCGAACCCTACATCTCCGGCAACGTGGGTTCCGGCACCGTCGAGGAACTGGCCAAGTGGGTCGAGTACATGACCGCCAAGGAAGGCTCGATGGCCGAACTCCGTGCGAAGAACGGCCGCAAGGAGCCCTGGAAGGTGAAGTACCTGGGCGTCGGCAACGAATCCTGGGGCTGCGGCGGCGACATGACCGCGGACTACTACTCCGATGTCTATAAGCGCTACGCCCTCTATGCCCGCAATTACGGCGGCAACCGCCTCTTCAAGGTGGCCTGCGGCGCTTCCGACTACGACTACAACTGGACCAAGGTCATGATGCAGAACGCCCGCACCAAGATGGACGCCCTTTCCCTGCACTACTATACCTGCAAGGGATGGACGGGCAGCAAGGGTTCCGCGACGCAGTTCACCACCGAGGAATACTACAACGTCCTCGCGAAGACCTGCGAGATCGAGGAGGTCCTGAAGAACCATTTCGCCATCATGGACGCCTACGACCCGGACAGGAAGGTCGCCCTCATCCTGGACGAGTGGGGCACCTGGTTCGACGTGGAGCCCGGCACCAATCCCGGCTGGCTCTTCCAGCAGAACACCATGCGTGACGCGATGGTCGCGGCCCTGAACCTCAACATCTTCCAGAAGTACACCGAGCGCCTGAAGATGGCGAACATCGCGCAGATCGTGAACGTCCTGCAGGCCATGGTCCTCACCGACGGTGAGAAGATGGTCCTCACCCCGACCTATCACGTCTTCCGGATGTTCAACGTCCACCAGAACGCGACGTATGTCCCTTCCGATTACGCGACCGGCAACATCGTCTCCGCCGAGGGCCGCATCATGGACGACTTCAGCGCCTGCGTCTCCCGCGACGCCGCCGGCAAACTCCATGTCTCCCTCGCGAACCCGTACCTGGACAAGCCCGTCACCGTGGAACTCAACTTCGACCAGTTGAAGCCGAAGAGTGTTACCGGTGAGATCCTGAAGGCCGACAAGATCAACGCGTACAACGAGTTCGGCAAGGCTCCGGCCGTCGCCCCCGCCGCGTTCACCGGCGCCAAGGCCACCGGCAAGGGTGTCAAACTCACCCTCCCGGCCGCTTCCGTCGTCGTCTTGGAAATCCAGTAAGATGAAACACAGTCTGTTGCTCCTTGCAGCCTGCCTCGTCCTCGCGGCAGGCTGCACTGCGTCTCCGGAGTCCCACGAGGCCGTGAATCCGCTCACCTATACCGACATTCCCGATCCGGATATCATCCGCGTGGGCGAGGACTATTATATGGTGTCCACCACGATGTACTTCTGCCCCGGCGCACCGATCATGCATTCCCGCGACCTGGAGCACTGGGAGATCGTGAATTATATCTACGACGTCATCGAGGACGATGACATCTACAACCTCAGGAACGGAAAGAACGCCTACGGCAAGGGCCAGTGGGCCACGACGCTGCGGTACCACGACGGCGTGTACTACGCGCTCTTCGTGGCCAACGACCAGCAGAAGACCTACATGTACCGCACGCGGGACATCGAGAAAGGCCCCTGGGAGCGGAACGTCATCGAGGGCTATTTCATGCACGATGCGTCGCTGCTGTTCGACGAGGGCCGCCTGTGGGTGGTCTGGGGCAACGGCAACCTGAACCTCGTGGAACTCGAGCCGGACGGAAGCGCCGTCAAGGCCGGGGCCGAGGCACGGACCATCATCGAGTCGCCGCGGGAGGGCTGGAACCTCCGGGCGGAAGGCGCCCATTTCTACCATATCGGCGATTACTACTACGTGCTGGAGATCGACTGGCCGCGGGACAAGCCCCGTACGGCCACGGTCTGGCGCAGCAAGGACATCTACGGGCCATACGAGTCCAAGGTCGTGCTGCAGGGCACTCTGGGCGGCCGCGGCGACGGCATCGCGCAGGGTCCGATCGTCGAGACGCAGCATGGCGACTGGTACGCCGTCCAGTTCCAGGACCACGGTGCCGTGGGCCGCATCCCCTGCCTCCAGCCCGTCACCTGGGTGGATGGCTGGCCGATGATGGGAGAGAACGGCGTCCCGCTGGAAAACGTGACCGTGAACCTCCCCTCGCAGGGCCGTAACTATGTCTGGGACAACGACGAATTCGACGGTTCTGAACTCGCCCTGGTCTGGCAGTGGAACCACAAGGCGCCGGAAGGCTGGTCGCTCACCGAGCGGCCCGGCTGGCTGCGCCTGCGGGCCACGAAGGCCACCGGTCTCGCCGACGCCCGCGGTACGCTTACCCAGCGCACGGTCGGTCCGCGCAGTTACAGCCTCACGCTGCTGGATGCCTCCGGCATGAAACCCGGCGACGAGGCGGGCCTCGCGGCGTTCCAGAGCGGGAACGCCCGCATCGGCGTGCGCGTCGCCCCCGATGGAACCCGCAGTGTCGTCCTGCACGAGACGGGCCGGTCCGTCTCCCGCGGTGCGGACGGCCGCCCGGTCTTCGAACGCATCGACCGGGACGTCCGGACCGTTCCGATGGAAGGAGACCGCGTCTGGCTGTGCATCCGCTACGTCTTTACGCCCCAGGATGAAGGGGACGAGGCCGATACGGCCTTCTTCAGTTGGTCCTTTGACGGCGACCACTGGACCGAGGACGACTACGCCCTCCACATGCGCTTCACCCTGGACTACTTCACCGGTTACCGGAGCGCGCTCTACAACTTCAACACCCTCGGAGAGGGTGGCACGGCGGACTTCGACTGGTTCCACCAGCGGACCTACTAGCATCCGCACGCTACTTAACCTATTCTATAACACCACTTTACAAGAGAATCCCCGGTGCATCTCCACCAGGGATTTTTTTAATAATCTCCCGCCCAGATAGCGATATTATTTGCTATATTTGTAAAAATAACCAATAGCATGAAGCGGATCCTCTCATTCTCCCTGGCTCTTCTCGCCTCGCTGTCCCTTTGGGCGCAGAATCCTGTCATCGGTACTTCCTACACACCCGACCCGGCTCCTTACGTACACGGGGACAAGGTGTACCTCTTCGTGGACCACGACGAGGATGACGCCGTGTACTTCAAGATGAAGGACTGGCTGCTGTACAGTACGGAGGACATGGTGAACTGGACCTATCTCGGCGCGCCGGTATCCACGGCCACGTTCCCGTGGGCCTTCCAGGGCGACCGCGCCTGGGCCTCGCAGGCCGTGGAGCGGAACGGGAAATGGTACTGGTACGTGTGCCTGACCGAGGCTGCGACGCGGGGCGACGCCCTCGCCGTGGCGGTCGCGGACCGGCCCGAAGGGCCCTACACCGATGCCATCGGCGGTCCGCTCGCCACGGGGTTCGCGTTCATCGACCCGACGGTCTTCATCGACGATGACGGCACGCCGTGGCTGTTCTGGGGCAACAAAGGCTGCTGGTACGGCCGCCTGGGGGACGACATGGTTTCCTTCCCGGACGGCTGGAAGGAGGTCCCCGGCTTCCACGATCCCGCCTGCTTCGGTCCCGAGTCCATGAAACCCGACTGGTCCGACGGCGGCAAGGAGAAGATGATGGTGGGCTACGAGGAAGGTCCCTGGCTCATGAAGCGGGGAGATACCTATTACCTGTCGTATCCCGCCGGCGGCGTACCCGAGCACATGGCCTATTCCACGGCCAAGTCCATCCATGGGCCCTGGACTTACCGCGGCCGGATCATGGACGAGGCGGAGAACAGTTTCACCATCCACGGCGGCAAC
>JAFXMA010000096.1 GCA_017530725.1 Bacteroidales bacterium | reverse complement strand
CTGCCAGGCGACCTCCATGATGAAGCGGACCTTCATGCGGGTGTCCTTGTGCGTGCCGCAGAAACCGTCCACGACGAACAGGCGCTTGCCGCTGAGCTGCTTCTGGGCGAGCTTCTTGACCGTCTTCCAGACCTTCTCAGTCATCGGGTGGTTGTCGTTCGGATACTCGGGGGTGGTCCACCAGACTTCGCCCGGAGCGCCGACCTTGGAGGTCTTGTCATAGACGATGTACTTGTCTTTCGGAGAACGGCCGGTGTAGATGCCGGTCATCACGTTGATGGCGCCGAGCTCGGTCACCTGTCCCTTGTCGAAACCTTCGAGTTCGGGTTTGGTTTCCTCATTGTAAAGGACTTCGTACGTGGGGTTGTACAGAATCTCCTTCACGCCCTTGATGCCATACTTGGCCAGATTGATTTTTGCCATAATTATACAGGTTTAAAGTTTAATTCTTCAATTTTGCAAATTTATTAAAAAATCGAGATATTTGCAATTGAACCACGGAACATTTGCACAAAAAATGACTCCGATCGAGACACTGAAGACCTATTGGGGGTACGATAGTTTCCGGCCCATGCAGGAGCGCATCATCGACGAGGCGCTCGCGGGCCGCGACGTGCTCGCGATCCTGCCCACCGGGGGCGGGAAATCGGTGTGTTTCCAGGTTCCCGCGATGATGAAGGACGGGCTCGCCCTCGTGGTGACGCCCCTCGTCGCCTTGATGAAGGACCAGGTCCAGAATCTCGCCGCACGGGGGATCAAGGCCATCGCCGTCCACCACGGATTGAACCGCCACGAGGTGGACCTGGCGCTGAACAATGCCGCGTATGGCGACTGCAAGTTCCTGTATGTCTCTCCCGAACGGCTGCAGACCCGGCTTTTCCAGAGTTACCTGCCGGTGTTGGACATCTCGTTCATCGTTGTGGACGAGGCGCACTGCATCTCGCAGTGGGGCTACGATTTCCGGCCGGAGTACCTCGAGATCGGAAACCTGCGGGGGAGCGTGGACGCTCCCGTCATCGCCCTGACCGCCACGGCGACGCCCGAGGTCGCCCAGGATATCATGGACCGCCTGGGGTTCAAACAGAAGAATCTGCTCAAAAGTGGCTTCGAGCGCCCCAACCTTTCCTACATCGTCCGGCGCTGTGAGGACAAGGCCGGTCAACTCCTGGCCGTATGCAACGGCGTCCCCGGCTCGGGCATCGTATATGTCCGCAACCGGAAGAAAGCCGAGGAGGTCGCTTCCATGCTCCGTACCGGCGGTGTCTCCGCATCGTACTACCATGCCGGCATCGGCACGGCCGCCCGCGCCCTCCGGCAGGAGGACTGGAAGGCCGACCGGATCCGGGTGATGGTGTGTACCAACGCCTTCGGCATGGGCATCGACAAGCCCGACGTACGGTTCGTGGTCCATTTCGACCTCCCGGACAGTCCCGAGGCCTATTTCCAGGAGGCGGGCCGCGCCGGGCGGGACGGGAAACCTTCCTACGCCGTCCTGCTCTGGAATGACGGCGACCGCAGGCGCCTCGCGCAGATCGAACGGGCCACCTTCCCTTCGCTGGAGTACATCGAAGACATCTACCACAAGGTCCATATCTTCCACGGCATCCCATACGATACGGGGATGGGGCGGCAGTTGAAGTTCGACATCAACGCTTTCTGCCGGCATTTCAAACTCCAGTCCGCGTCGGTTTTCCATGCCATCAAGTACATCGAACGCGCCGGCCACTGGGTGTTCAGCGAGGATATGGAGATCCAGACCCGCGTGCAGGTCACCGTGGACCGTACCGCCCTGTATGGGGTCGAGTTCCCGGATTCCCGGATGATTCCGCTGCTGGAAACCCTGATGCGCTCCTATACGGGGCTGTTTTCCTATCCCGTTTCCATCGACGAGGAAACCGTGGCCCGGAAAAGCGGTCTGACGGTCCCGGAACTGCGGCAACTCCTGTACGGCCTGGCGGTCAACCACATCATCAAGTATATCCCGTCAGACCGGTCCGATGTCATCTTCATCCTCCACGACCGCCTGCATGAAGGAAATGTGAACCTGATGCCCGAGCGGTACGTGATGCTCCGGGACGTCTTCCACGGGCGGGTGGAAACCATGCTTTCTTTCGTGGCCGAGGAAGACGAATGCCGCTCCCGGTATCTGCTGCGCTATTTCGGGCAGGAGGAAAGCGCCGACTGCGGCCATTGCGACATCTGCCGCGCACGGGCGAAACGCCCCCGGGACCTCGCGTCCCGCCTCAAGGCATTCATCCGGGCACCCTACACCCTGGCGGACGTCCGCGCCGCCTTCGGCACCGCGGATTCCGCCTGGCTGGAGGTCCTCCGGGAATTGATTGACCGCGGGGAGGTGCCGCCTTATGACGATTGAGATTGAAATGAAATGGAGAACTTCACAGGTATGACCGGAACAGGCACAAAGGATTTTCTGCTCGGCCAGATCCGGGGTGGCGGGACGCTGACGGGAGGGCAGCAGTTGAAACTGTGCCTGATGCTCAGTTACCCGGCCATCATCGCCCAGTTGTCGTCCGTGCTGATGCAGTACATCGACACGTCCATGGTCGGGCATCTCGGGGCAGCGGCGGGCGCATCCATCGGACTGGTAACCACTTGCATGTGGCTTCTCATGGGCTTCTGCGGAGCCTGCGGCAGCGGTTTCTCGGTCCAGGTGGCGCACCTGATCGGCGCCAATGACTTCAAGAACGCCCGGGTGGTCTTCCGGCAGGGGCTGCTTACCTCGCTCCTGTTCAGCGTCGGCATCGCCCTCCTCGGAATAGCCATCGCCGTCCCGCTTCCGCACTGGCTGGGCGGAACGCCCGAGATCATTCCCGACGCCACCCGGTACTTCCTCATCGTGTCGGCCTGCATCCCGTTCATGATGATTGACTGGATCTGCGCTTCCATGCTGCAGGTGAGCGGCAACATGAAGGTGCCCAGTTACCTGAACATCGGCATGTGCGTGATGGACGTGTGTTTCAACTACCTGTTCATCTATGTGCTGGACCTGGGTGTCGTGGGGGCGGCCCTGGGCACGGGACTCGCCGAACTGATCACCGCCATGGCGATGCTGTACTTCGCTACTGTCCGGTCTCCCGAACTCAATCTGCGGCAGGATAGGGGCTCTTTCCGGCCTACTGGACAGGTGCTGCGGAAGGCGGCCGGCATCGGCGGACCGATGGCCCTGCAGCATGTGCTCATCCGGGGCGGCTACATCGCGGCCACCGTCATCGTCGCCCCGCTCGGGACCATCGCCATTGCGGCCAACTCCTTCGCCGTCACGGCGGAGAGTTTCTGCTACATGCCGGGCTACGGCATCGCCGAAGCGGCTACGACCCTGGTGGGCCAGTCCGTCGGCGCCGGACGCAAGGAACTCGCCCGGCGCTTCGCCTGGATCAACACCCTGATGGGCATGGGCATCATGACCCTGCTGGGCGTGCTCATGTTTGCATTCGCCCCGCAACTGATGGGTTTGCTCACCCCCGATGCCGAAGTCGTCGGCCTGGGAGCCCGCGTCCTCAGGATCGAAGCCTTCGCGGAATTGTTCTACGCCGCCTCCATCGTCGCCTACGGCGCCTTCGTCGGCGCCGGCGACACCAAGTGGCCGAGCGTGATGAATTTCGCGTCCATGTGGCTGGTGCGCATCGTTCCGTCCATTTTCCTGGTCCGGGTCTATGGCCTGGTCGGCTTCTGGATTGCCATGGCAGCCGAACTTACCTTCCGAGGTGCGATCTTCCTGGTAAGATTGGCACGTGGTAAGTGGCTGGAACAATTTTAATTCCTATCTTTGTCATTATATAGTTAACGGACCATGAAAAGATTCTTGACATTGCTTGCCGCCATCATCCTTTCCGTGGCGGCTTTTGCCCAGACCGCCGAAGAAATCGTCGCCAAGATGGACGAAGTGATGGAACAGGTCGGGGAAGAGAACGGGCTGAGGATGACCATGGACATCAAGATTCCCATCCTGGGCACGATGTCCACCGATGCCTGGACCCTGGGCGACAAAATGCGCATGGAAGCGGAGATGATGGGAAAGAAGATCGTCACCTGGCAGGACGGCGAAACGGAATGGACCTATGATTCCGACGAGAAAACCATCACCGTCACGGCCCAGGACAAAACCAAGAAGTCCGACGAGAAAGAGAATATGAAGATGTTCCAGAGCGCCACGGAAGGGTATGACGTCTCCATCTCGAAGGAAACCGCCGATGCCTGGACCATCAAGTGCCGGAAGAAGAGTTCCAACACGAACAAGGACGATCCCAAGAACATGGAGATCGTCATCGCCAAGGGCACCTATTACCCCGTGAGCCTGAGCGCCAGGGTGGATATGGTCACCGTCACGATGCGCAACCTCCGGTTCAACGTTTCCGAGAAGGATGTGACTTTCAACAAGGCCGATTACCCCGGCGTCACCATCATCGACAAGAGATAACAACCCCATGAAAAAGAGAATCCTGGTTTATG
Organism: Bacteroidales bacterium; assembly: GCA_017530725.1. GTDB lineage: Bacteria > Bacteroidota > Bacteroidia > Bacteroidales > UBA932 > Cryptobacteroides. The sequence continues at coordinate 17,287 of JAFXMA010000096.1, read as the reverse complement.
CAGCCGTCATGGTGGCCGGACTGGCCATTTCATGGAATGCGTCCGCCCAGTCCGCCCGGGTTGAATCCTATCTGACCGAAAAGGACGTTCCCGACGCTGTCGCGTTCCTGCCTCCGCCACCGGCGGAAGGAACGCCGCAGTTTGCACTGGACGAGGCACAGCATCAGTGGGGGAAGACCCAGCGGGAAGGCGCCCGAGCCGTCCGCGCCATCCGGGAAGCGACGACGAACGTCGATTCCATGGCGGCGATGTTCAGCGGCGCCTTTGGCCGGAAACTCTCACGGCAAACCACGCCGAAGACCATGCACTTGTTGGACCGGAGCATCCGTACTTTCCGGCTCGGGGCGTCCGGGCCCAAGGCGACCTATATGCGTCTGCGCCCCTATGTCTTCTATCGGGAGGGGACCTTGCTCCCCAGGGAGGAGGAAGGGTCCCGCAGAAGCGGTTCCTATCCGTCCGGTCACACCGTCCGCGGCTGGGGTATGGCCCTGGTTCTGGCGGAACTGAATCCCGAGCGGCAGGACACGCTGCTCAAGGCCGGCTATGAGTGGGGCCAGAGCCGCGTGATCGCGGGTTACCATTGGCAGAGTGACGTGGATGCCTCCCGGCTGCTCGCGTCGGCCACTTTCGTCCGGCTCCAGGCCTGCGAGGCTTATCGGGAGGATGTGGAAGCGGCCCGCGAGGAACTCAAGGCCTTGGCGGCCGCCGATGCGGAAGCCTCCCAGGCGTGGCTGCGCAACCGGCGTCCCGAACCCGAAAAGCATCACCTGGTCCCGAACCGCAAGGTCGTGAAAGACAGCCCCTACAAGGGGCATAAGAACTATGGCAAGTCCATCGCCGTCTTCGGCGGCTCCCTGTCCGTGAACAACGAGTCCGATGCCGCCAAGCAGATCTGGGCCAACCTGCTCAATGCCGAGGTGACCACCTACGGCGTGGGCGGGGCCGGCTTCTCCAATGCGCAGGGCTATACCCTCCAGAAGCAGGTGGAGGATGCCGGCGTGTACGACGTCTATGTGCTGTGGGCATCGACCAACGACTACAACAACAGCCGCGAATGCGGCACATGGCAGGACTACACCGTCTTCGACAACTACGACAAGCGGAAACTGGCCACCCAGTGCGGCGGCATCAACTACTGCATCAAGACTATCCTGGAGAAGAATCCGGATGCGGAGATCTATTTCTTCACCTCGCTCCGCTTCTTCGGGGCCGATGCCGGGCATAATCCGTACTCGAAGGAGCCCAACAAGACGGGCAAGACCTTCGCCGACTACATCGAAGCCCAGAAGGCCTGCTGCGCCTACTACGGCATCCCGGTCCTGGACCAGTTCAACCTGCAGGGAATCAACGAGTTCAACGTGGACCTCTTCTACGTGGCCGATAAACTCCACATGAACGAGGAGGGCTACCGGCGCATCGGGCCCGTCCAGGCCGCCTTCCTCGCGGACGGACGGTAACGGTGCCGTAACGGTAAAAATCCCTCCCGGAAAACACTCCGGGAGGGATTTTTCGAATGTGCAGGCCGGTACTTACCGGACGAATTCTTTCAGGAGTTTGTGGAGGAGTTCGCTGACGTAGGAGTTCTCTTCGGGATGAGACGCGAAGGTGGGGGTCTCATTGACGAAGTGGACGACACGGTCCGTTTCTCCGTCGATGACGGCACAGTAGAGGACGTTGCCGTACGGGGAGTCGACGGAGTAATTCTTGGACGGATTGGTCAGGCCGGAGATGCCGGTCAGTTTCTCGATGGCTCCGTCGATGAGTTTGGAGGCAGCCTTCTCCACCTTTTCCCGCTGATAGCCCGCCTTGGTCTGGACATAGCCGTAGGAATAGATGACGATGCCGTAGCGGAGTCCGCTCTTGTCCAGCATTTTCCGGAGAGACTTGGGGACGCGGAGGCGGTCCGCCTTGGACGGGTCCACATTCGGGAAGGTCCGCATCCAGTTCTTGATATCCTCGTTTTCACCGTCATAGTCGGCGGGGATCATGTCGGAGAAGGGGAAACGCTCGGAATTGATGATGTTCGAAATCGTTCTCGTCGCCGTGGCCGAGGATGCTTCGTTGTAGTATCCTTTCCCGTCGTCGCCGTAGAGGACGATGTAGGAGTAAGGCTCGATGAAGGCGTACTCCGGAACGGAGGCCAGGCTCACACTGGAATTCGTGTAGCGGGAAGGACCGCAGGCAGCCGCCAGCAGGAGGGTGGCGATGCCGAAGAGCAGATGCTTGTAGTTTTTCATTGGCTATTCAGTTTGTGCAAAGGTAGGCATTATTTCCCGCCTGCGGAAACGAACGTCGGAGAAATTGAAAGTTGTGCGCTACATTGGCACAATGGGGTCCGATCTTTGTCCCCGGAAACCAATACCTGAAGCGCTATGTTCGAAATCGTAACGACCCTGGGCCTTGCGGCCTTCGCCATCTGGCTCCTGCTCGACAGTGCCGTCGAATACATCCGTGACGGACAGGACGATACGCTCGCTACCGAGCCGTGACTGTCAGGCCGTCATAAGCGGGCTGGACATCGGAAGCGATGCCGCGCTCGGCGCAAAGTCGCCGGAGATCGTCGCAGAATGCACTGTGGGAAGGGAAAGCGTGGCTCAGGTGCGTGAGCCACGTATGCTTCGCGCCGATGCGTCCGGCCAGTTCCAGGGCCTGGTCCAGCGAGAAATGCGAGTGGTGGGGATGATATCCCACCGTGTTCAGCGAGACATGCTCCAACCCTTGCAACTTCGCGAGTTCGCTCTCCGGCAGGGAACTCATGTCCGTGATGTACGCGATCTTCCCGAACCGGAATCCCAGCACGGGCATCTGGTCGTGCCAGCCCCGGATGGGAATGATATTCAGGTATCTGGCACCGTTGATGAGGCCGCTGTCCGCTCCGGGAATCGCCGGCAGGGCCGGCACGACGGCATTGTCGGAAGGAATGAGCGACCCGTCCGGCTGCCGGTAGAAATACCCGATGTCATGGACCCATTCCAGGTCGCCGGTGTTCTCCAGGGAGGTGATGCGGAATGGCTTCTCGTCAATGAGGTGCACGTGCCATTCGGGGGCGCCGGGGTACTTGTGCTCGGCGAAGGCATAGGCATAGTCGTTCCGCAGTGACTTCAGCACTTCGGCCTCGCAGTAGATTTCCACGGCTTTCCGGTCGATATAGTTGAACGACCGCACGTCGTCCAGGCCGCCCGTATGGTCCTTGTGCTTGTGGGTCAGGAGGATGGCATCCAGGTGGCGGATCCCCTTCGCCAGCATCTGCATCCGGAAATCCGGGCCAGCGTCAATCAGCACTTGGAACCCCTCATATTCGACGAAGGCGGCCGCCCGGAACCGTTTGTCGTGCGGATCCGCCGATTGGCACACGGGGCACCGGCATCCGATGATCGGAATCCCCTGGGAGGTCCCCGTCCCCAGGAACGTGAGTTTTACTTCACTCATAACACGATGTCCTCCAACTGGTTCACCAGCGCCGGGTCATAGGGTTTTTCAACCCGGATATAGTTGCCGGTATAGCCGGCCATAAGGCCGTCCTTGACGGAGGATTCCCAGAGGACGCGCTCGGGGAGTCCCTTGTTCGCTTCGACGAAGGCGGCGTGGAGGTCGGCCGAAAGGGCTTCCAGGCGGGCGACGCGGTCCGTCTTCACGCTGTCCTGGACCTGGTCCGGCATGACCGCGGCGCGGGTGCCGGGACGCTTTGAGTAGGGGAATACGTGGAGGAAGGCGGGTTTGATCCGGTCCTTCAGGAAGTGGTATGTCTCCAGGAACAGTTCATCGGTCTCGCCGGGAAGGCCCACGATGACGTCGATTCCGAAGAAGACCTTGGGCTCGCCGGGGCGCTCCATCGCCTGGCGGATGTAGTCGATGCGGGATGCGAACAGGGCCGTGTCGTACCGGCGCCCAACCTTGCGGAGAAGGATGTCGCTGCCGGACTGGAGCGGGATGTGGAAATGCCGCTGGAACTTGGTCCCGGAGGCGATCCAGTCCACGATCTCTTCCGTGATGAGGTTCGGTTCGATGGATGAAATCCGGTAACGGTCGATTCCGTCCACCGCGTTCAGGGCCTTCAGCAAGTCCAGGAAGGATTCGCCCGTCGTGCGTCCGAAATCGCCGGTGTTCACGCCCGTCAGCACCACTTCGCGGATGCCCTTCGCGGCAATCTGCTCCGCCTGCTTCACCAGTTCGCAGATGGGAATGTTCCGGCTGCGGCCGCGGGCGTACGGCACCGTGCAGTACGCGCAGAAATTGTTGCAGCCGTCCTGGACCTTCAGGAACGAGCGCGTCCGCTCGCCGGACGAGTACGCCGCCAAGGTCTCCTCCTCAGAAACGGCCTTATTCGAGGACGAAACGGCGTTTTGGGCCTTTTCATCCACAGATAGACCCTTTTTTGAGGAAGGGAGGAGTTCAAGCGTCTCATCCACCAGCCGCGGCTTTTCCGCCGCCGTGAACACGCGCGAGACGCCCTCTATGTCATAGAGTTTTTCTTTCTTGAGTTCGGCGTAGCAGCCGGTGACGATGACCAGGCCGTCGGGATTGCGTTTGTGCGCCCGGCGCATCAGGTTGCGGGACTTCTTCTCCGCCGTTTCCGTGACCGCACAGGTGTTGATCACATAGATGTCGGCCACGGCGTTCCAGGGAACGACTTCCAGCCCGTGGGCGACGAATCCGCGCTCATAGGTGGATGTTTCCGCATAGTTCAATTTGCAGCCGAGGGTGGTGAGGGCGACTTTCATGCGAGCAGGAGGAATACGCACGGCCTTTTGCCGATGGTGACGGGATGCTCCTTCCAGCGGGCGGCCGGGAGGGTGCGGATGAAGGCGTCGGGCTGGGTGAGGTTCGCTGCGACGGTGATGAGCGTCCGTCCGGAACAGGTGGCTGCGAGGTCCGCGAGGAGGGCGTCGTTCCGGTAGGGCGTTTCGATGATGATCTGCGTCTGGTGCTCCGCGGCTGAACGTTTCTCCAGCCGGCGGATCGCCGCGCGGCGTTCCTCGGTCTTCGCCGGGATGTAGCCCGCAAAGGCGAAGGACTGGCCATTCAGGCCGGAGCCCATCAGGGCAAGCATCAGGGAGGAGGGACCCACCAGGGGCACGACCTCGATCCCTTCGCGGTGGCACAGGGCCACGAGTTGGGCGCCGGGATCGGCCACGGCGGGCAGACCGGCTTCGGAAATGAGCCCCACGTCACGTCCGTTATCGAACAGGCGCGAGAGGGGAGCGATGTCCGCCGGGGCGGTATGTTCGTTCAACTCGTGGAACTCCAACCCCTCGATATGGCCTTTGAGACCGGCCCGGGACAGGTAGCGGCGGGCCGTGCGGACTTCTTCCACCACAAAGCAGTCCAGCGTGGGAAGGAGCGCGAGCACCGCGGCGGGAATCACCTCGGCCGGATCGTTGTCCCCGAGGGGGGACGGTATGAGATAGAGTTTTCCTTTATTCATGGGGGATCAGGGGATGGGCCTTTCCGGCCGTATCGATCTGCAGGAACGTCCGCTCCACGGGCTGCATCGCTTCCTGCGCCTCCCGTTCCCGGCGCGGGGTGAACAGTTGGCGGAAGAACTGCCGCACGCTGTTGAACTCCCGCTGGTAGGCGAAGCCGATGCCGTTGCGCTGGCTGTTGTCCAGGAAACTGGTGTACTGGTCGGCGGAGTGGGAGAACAGGTTCAGGCGGAAGGTGCCCGGCTTGTCCAGTTTGATGTCGATGTCCACGTCGCCGGCCACTTCGTCGGTGGTGGTCCCGAGCACCCGGCGGTTGCCGATGTTTCCGTTCACGACCACCCGGTTGTTGAACAGTTGGGTGGAAAGGGCCACGTCGAACAGGTTCTGTCCCGAGGCATTCTGCTGGTAGTTCAGACCCAGGTCCAGGGGGATGTTCAGGGCCTGGAAGATACTGTTCAACTGGCCGGCCATGATTCCGGACATGTTGGAGTACAGCATGTTGGAACCGCCGGTCGTGATGATGCCGGACTCTTCGTTGGGGAGGAAACTGTTCGCGATCAGCAGGTACAGGAACTGCTTCATCTTCTTGGACTCCGTGTTCAGGGCGCTGGAAACCATGCCTTCCGTGCCCGGGTCCAGTTCGGGAATCTCGATGTCGAACTCGATGACCGGATTCCGCAGTTTGCCGGTAATCCCGATGATGCAGTCCACCTGCCGCCGGGCCGCATCGGCCGATGCCGAACTGGAGAGGAGGGTGGACAGGGAGGCTTTCGTCGTATAGACACCGGTCACGTTCAGGTCGGAGTCCATCACGTCGCCGTTGAACCGGATGCTGCTGCCGTCCCGGATGGAGAACTCGCGGGACACGAGTTCCAGGGTGGAGAACCGGAACTCGCCCTGGCTCAGGGTATAGTCGCCGTTGATGGTGAACAGGTTGCTCTGGCCGGACCGGATGCGCAGGTCGATCATGCCGTTTCCAATGCCCTGGAGGGCGTTCTCGCCGATGTCGATATAGGCCGTGACGGCCGGCGTCGCGCGCACGCGTACCCGGATGTCAAGGTTGCCCTGGGACTTTTTCTTCTTGTCTGTGCGGGAGGCCAGCATCATCTGCTCGTAGGGATCCTCCTCGACCTCCACGTAGGGCTGCTTGAACACCAGCAGGTCGCCGGTGGCCTGGGTGCCGCCGGAACGCAGCGGGATATGCAGGTTGCCGTCCTTGACTGTCCGGGCATCGACCGTGAGGGCTAGGGCATCGAACGGACCGGTGATGTCCACGCGCCCGGTTCCGTACACATCGCCGTAGATGGGACTGTTGCGGTTGGTGATGCCCAGTACCTTCATCCGGTCGAACTGGATGTGGGTGTCCATCCGCATGTCCTTGAACCCGCCGAACAGGAGACTGCCGGTGACGGACCCCTTGCCGCCGTAGCCGTCGGCGAGGCTGACATCCTGGAAATGGAGGCCTTCCGTATCCACGGAGACCGGTCCGGAAACCTGGTAGGGAACCTGGGTGAACTCGACCCCCAGGATGCCGTCCACCAGTTGCATCCCCTCGCTCCCGATCTGCAGTTTGTCCAGGGTCCCGCCCACGCTCAACTTTCCGTCCAGGGCACCCTCGAACCGGTCGAACACCGATTCCAGGAACGGGGCGGCATAGCCCAGGTCCAGCCGGGCGAGGACGGCGTCGGCCCGGAGGGCCTTGTCACTCGGCCGCAGGTAACCGTCGATGGCGAAGTTCCGGACCTCGTCCAGCAGGTTCTGGAGTTGGAAGTCGAACCGCTTCTCGGGCTCGTTCCAGACGCTCGCCACCTCCAGGGTTCCCATCGGCCTTCCGGCCAGGTAGGTGGAGTCGCAGGTGATTCCGGCAAGGAGCGACAGCGTCGGCTTGGACGGGGAGATGAGGCTGGCCTGGCCCGTGGCCCGTCCCTTGAGGTCCATCTTCCCCTGCATCAGGAAACTGTTCGCCAGGGAGATGTCGAACTGGTCCATCCGGACGAGGAGGGTATCGGTCTTGCCGGGTGACAGACCGCCGTCCACGACCAGCGACTGCCGGCCGCTCCGGATGCGGAAACGGTCCACCTGGATGTCGCCACCCTTGATGGTGACATCGTCGGAGTCCACGTTCCAGCGGTTGCCGTCGTAGTAGATGGAGGAGGGCAGTACCGAGGCTGTGACGGACAGGCCGTCTCCGTCACGGGAAAGGTCACCCATGAGGCGGACATCGCCTCTGCTGTCCTCTTCGCTCCGGTTGTCGAAGGTATAGGTCATGTCGAAGCGGTCGTCATCGACCATCAGGGCGATGCGGTTGTCCCGCAGTTCGACACCGCCGAGGTTGAGGGCCGAGCCGGAAATGTCGGCGTAGAGGGCGTTGTTCCGGTTGTCGAAATCCAGCCGGAAATCCTTCAGGTACCGGTTGCCGAAAGCGAGCCGGCCCGAACTGACGTTTCCGTCCACGCTTCCGTCCTCGCCAACCTTGAGTTGCAGGGCGGTATTCCGCTCGATGTACAGGCCCGGGAGAAGGTATCCGAGCACTTCCCGGGTATCGAAGAACTTGAAGTTGAGTTCGTAAGGGGTTCCGTCCCACGGAGCGCCCGGTTTCGCCAGCAGGGAAGGCAGTTCCTTCCGGACCAGGAGGTCCTTCAGGTCCGAAACCATGGCCAGGAACGACTTGTCCCCGACGAAAGTGCCCTGGGCGAAGCCCGATTCGAGCCGCATCCGGTGGATGTCGTCATTCGCATGGGCGCTGGCGGTGATGTCGCCGATCGGGTGGCGGCCATTCTCATTCTCCAGCACGATGTCGCGCAGGAACACGTCTCCCAGGAGATCCCGGTCCCGGGTGCGGATGAAGTTGGCATCGGCCTGGAGGGAGACCTTGGAGGTTCCCCGCTTGTCGATGTTCAGGGCGTTGAGGTCCGCATAGCCGATGTTGGCGTAGAACTGGTAGGCGGAGTTGCGGGTACTGGGGGAGAGGTCGAACTTGCCCTGGATGAGGGCGTTCAGGTTCGGGTCGTCACAGACGAGGCGGCCGTCGAAGGCCTGGTCCGAGTAGGTGCCTGCGGCTGCGATGCCGGTATAGTCGTAGCCCAGGGCCCGGAGCCGCCGGACTTGCAGGGAGTCGATGCGGACCTGCAGGTTGCGGGGGGCGAGGACGGCTTCCACCCCGGTGGTCAGGGTGACGGGACCGAGTTCCTTGATGCCGGCGATCCGGCCCGCATCGAGGTCCCTTGTCCGGACCAGGCCGCCGATGGTGATGTTCCGCTTGCGGTCGAGGATGTTCCGGAGGGTGATGTCCAAATCGGCGGCGCCGGCGTTGGAGTTCAGGTCACCCTTCACGGCCAGGCGGTCCAGGGTGCCCTTCGCGGTGGCGTCCAGGCTGAAATCCGTTCCCTTGGCCAGTTTCCCGAGATCCAATCTGGTGTCCGGCGCCCACTCCTGGATGAAGGTGCCCAGGCCGCCGAGACCGAAGCGGAAATCCTTGACCCGGTAGTCCAGGACCGTGTTCCTGATGTCCGGAAGCCCCCGCATGGAGCCGTCGATGCGTCCCTGGACACCGCTTCCGTAATCCCGGATGCCGATGCCCTTGAGGTTGAAATCACTGACAGTGCCTTCCAGTTTTCCGGTAAGGTCCGAGCGGAAGGTGAAACGTTCCAGGTTCGGGGCGAAATGGCGGACGGTCTGCATGGAGAAGACGGTCGGGGAGACGAACTCGCCCTCCATCCGCACACGGCCGATGAAATCCTTGTAATCCTCGCTCAGCGTGCCCAGCAGGCGGAAATAGCGCAGGTGGATGTCGGAGTCCCCGTCATCGATATGGAGATTGTCCAGCAGGACTTTCCCGTGTCCGACCTTCACTTTCCCGGAGAGGTCGCGGACATCCCAGCCCGTCTTGTCCCGGATGGCGATGTGGTCGGCATCCCCGCTGATGACTCCGTCCTTCACGAGCAGGTCCGAGGCATGGATGTCGGCCTTGATTTCCAGGTCATTCCAGTTGATGACGTCTTCGGGGAGCGGGGCATGCCCCCGTTCCTGCGAGCGGGCGGCTGCCGGATGGTTGAACATCCGGAACGTGAAGTCCTCGATGTCCACCTTGCTTGCCTCCAGCAGGTCGCCGAAATCTTTCTTGGGTTTGTCCGGATCCGATTTGAGGCGGAAGACACGGGACAGATTGTCGGTGGTTCCCTTGGCGCCCGTCCCGGGCTCGATGACCAGGTTGAATTCCGCATCCTTCAGTTTGAGCCGGCTGACGGAGATGCGCTCCTTGTGCAGGAGGCCTTTCAGGGAGAAACGGCCGGACAGGCTTCCGATGCGGACCAGCGTATCCTGGCGGGGGAATTCTCCGCCGGCGTACGGGTTCCGGTCGGTGATGACGACGTCTTCGAGCGTCACGGCATCGAAGGGCCGGACGGCGATGAGGCCGACGCTGATGTCTCCGTCGATCTGTCCGGAGACGCGGGAAACCACCTTGCGGGCGAGGGCAGTCTGCACGCGCGGGGACTGGATGGCCACGACGAGCGCCAGCAGCAAGATCAGGATGGCTGCCAGAATCCAGAGCGTTATGCGAAGACCCTTTTTCACTAACCTACAAATATACGAAAAATTCCGTATATTTGCCGTCGCAAACCGTATCAAATGGCAGACTTCATCCTGGGCATCGAATCTTCCTGCGACGACACCTCGGCGGCCGTCCTCCGCGACGGGGTGCTGCTGTCCAACGTCATCGCCTCCCAGCAGGTCCACAAGGACTTTGGCGGGGTGGTGCCGGAACTGGCTTCCCGTGCGCACGAACAGAATATCGTTCCGGTCGTTTCCGAGGCGCTGCGCAAGGCCGGCGTCCAGCCGGAGGAACTCACGGCGATCGCCTTCACGCGCGGGCCCGGCTTGCTGGGATCGCTGCTGGTGGGTACATCCTTCGCCAAGGCGCTCTCCCTGTCGCTGGATATTCCGATGGTGATGGTCAATCATCTGCAGGGCCACATCCTCGCCAACTTCGTCCGGCAGCCCGACAAGCCGGTGGACGAGCCCGAGTTCCCGTACCTGTGCCTCCTCGTTTCCGGCGGCAATTCGCAGATCGTCAAGGTGAACAGCCCGCTGGACTACGAGATCCTGGGACAGACCATCGACGACGCGGTGGGGGAGGCCTTCGACAAGTGCTCCAAGATGCTGGGCCTGGGCTATCCCGGCGGCCCGGTCATCGACCGTCTCGCCAAACTCGGGAATCCCGACCGTTTCCATTTCGCGAAGCCGAACATCCCGGGGCTGGACTACAGTTTCAGCGGCATCAAGACCTCGCTCCTGTACTTCGTCCGGGACGAGATGGCGAAGGATCCGTCCTTCCTGGAGAAGAACAAGGAGGACCTCTGCGCCAGTTTCCAGAAGACGCTCATCGACATCCTGATGGGAAAACTCATCCGGGCTGCCAAGGAGACGCGGATCCGGCAGATCACCATCGGCGGTGGCGTGTCCGCGAACAGCGGGCTGCGCGAACGCCTGGTCGCCGAGGGGCGCAAGCGGGGCTGGAAGACCTTCCTGCCCGAATTCAAGTTTACGACGGACAACGCGGCGATGATCGCCGTAGCCGGGTGGTTCCGCTACCGGGCGGGCGAGCGCACGCCGCTGGACGTCGCCCCCGTCTCCCGTCTGGCCGACTATTGAACCCATGAAAGAGTTTGAGATAGCCCTCAAGATCGGCAAGGAGCCGACGGAGAGCGAATTGAAGGAAGCCGCCGCGAAGGCGCTCGGCGTCCGCCCCGACAAGGTGGGGGACGTGGTCATCACGCGCCGTTCCGTGGATGCCCGGCAGGATATCCTGTACCGTTACCGGGTGCAGGCATACCGCCTGGGAGAGGCCTATGAACCATATCAACTGCCTGAATATAAAGATGTTCACGATGCTGAGCCGGTGATTGTCATCGGGGCCGGCCCGGCCGGCCTGTTCGCCGCGCTGAAACTCCTGATGCGGGGCCTGCGGCCCGTTATCCTGGAGCGTGGCAAGGATGTCCACCGCCGGAAGGCGGACATGGCCAGACTCTCTGTCGAGGGCGTCATCGACCCCGACTCCAACTACTGTTACGGTGAGGGCGGTGCCGGTGCGTTCTCCGACGGCAAATTGTTCACCCGCTCCTCCAAGCGCGGCGATATCCGCGAGGTCCTGCACCAGTTCGTCCGTTTCGGGGCCGATCCGTCCATCCTGGTCGATGCCCATCCCCACCTGGGGACGGACAGACTCCCCGGCATCGTGGAGAACATGCGCCGCTGCATCGAGGAACACGGGGGAGCGTACCACTTCGACTGCCGCGTGACGGACATCGTCCCGGTGGCCGGCGGTTTCGAGGTGTCTGCGGGATCCGAGGTATTCCGGGCCTCCCGCGTCATCCTGGCCACGGGCCATTCGGCACGGGATATCTACGAGATCTTCGAGCGGAAGGGATGGACCCTGGAAGCCAAGGGATTCGCCCTGGGCGTCCGGGTGGAGCATCCGCAGTGGCTCATCAACCAGATCCGCTACCACGGCAAGTATCAGCCGTTCATGCCTACGGCGGAATACTCCTTCGTCCAGCAGGTCGATGGCAGGGGGGTGTTCTCCTTCTGCATGTGCCCGGGCGGGGTCCTCGTCCCTTCGTCCACCGAGGACGGGACCGTGGTCCTGAACGGGATGTCCAACTCCGCGCGCAATTCCAAGTGGGCCAATGCCGGGGTGGTCGTTCAGATCGAACCGGGAGACCAACCGGCTGAGTATCAGGGACCTTTTGCGCTGATGGATTTCCAGCGGGACATCGAGCGCAAGATGTACGAGTACGTATCTTCGCACGGCGGCAGGCATCCGCTCGCGGCCCCGGCCCAGCGGATGAAGGATTTCTGCCGCGGAATCGTGTCGAAGGACCTGCCCAAGACTTCCTACCACCCGGGAGCCTGGTCCTCTCCGCTTCATGAACTGCTTCCCGAGCACGTGTCGAAGCGCCTGCGCCGCGCGCTCCCGCAAGTGGACCGGCAGATGCACGGCTACTATACGAATGACGCGCTTCTACTGGGGGTGGAATCCCGCACTTCCTCTCCGGTCCGTCTTCCGCGTGACCCAGAAACCCTCGAACATGTTTCCGTCCCGGGCCTCTATCCCTGCGGCGAAGGCGCCGGCTATGCCGGTGGCATCGTCTCCTCCGCCCTTGACGGGATCGCTTGCGCGGAACGCTGCTAGATAGATATGAGATGATCAGGACGAGCGATACAATCACCGTCGCACCGGAGGTCTTTGTCAATGAGACCCAGCGGAGGGTGTATGGGCTGCTGGAGCGGCTGGAGATTCCGTTTGCGCGCATCGACAACGATCCGGCCCTGACGATGGAAGACTGCGTGGCGATCGATGCGGCGCTGGGCGTTCCCACCGTGAAGACCCTGCTGCTGTGCAACCGCCAGCAAACCCTGTTCTACCTGTATGTGATGCCGGGAGACAAACCCTTCAGCACCAAGGACTTCGGTGCTGCGCTCCAGATTTCCCGGGTTTCCTTCGCCCCGGCGGAAAAACTCCGCGAATTCCTGGGTACCGAAGTGGGCGCCACCACGCCGCTGAGCCTGGTTTCCGACCCGGAGCACCGCGTGCGCCTGGTCATCGACCGCGCTGCCGTCGCCCCGGCTTCCATCGGCTGTCCCGACGGCACCACCACCTGCTACATGCGCCTTCTCACTGCCGACCTCCTGGAGAAATACCTCCCCGCCACCGGTCACGAGGCAACGTTTATCTGACGAAGTTAGTAGAATAACCCGGAAAGAGAGAGTTGACTCATTTTATGAGTTGTTGGGAGGGGTTTGAGGTGTCCGGGGGACTCCGCTTCGCTCCGGCCCCTCCCAACGTCTCCTGCGTCCCCGCGGTGCGGGAACTTGTATCCGTCGGGCCCCTCCCCCTATACTTGTCCGGGGGTGGACAAGCCCCCGGACACCTCACACCCCTCCCAAGTGCCACAGGGACCATGTCGGAAAGATGTCCTTTTGGGATAGTCTTTTGAGGACTGAGGTTCTCTGATATTCGTTGTTTCCGGTCTTGAGCGGGAATCATTGTTCAATAAAAGTGTGAATTCCAGTGTCTTACACTTATTTCGTTCATTTCCAGTGAAATAAGTGTAAAACCGGCTATTCTGCACTTTTTCCTCAGCAGCCCGGCTGAGGGTCCGTTTTCGCAGGTTATCGCGCCCCCACGCGTGCTCCAGCACGGTTGAGGGTCCGTTTTCGCAGGTTACCGCGCCCCCACGCGTGCTCCAGCACGGCTGAGGGACCGTTTTCACTGGTTACCGTGCCCGCATACGTGCAGGACAGGACAAAAAAAGAGGATGACCTCAAGTCAATTTGACTTTTTGGTCACCCTCTGCTGGGTTTCCGGTATGCCGTTTCGTCAGAAAGCGGCGATGAGTTCTTCGTTCGTATAGGCGTCGGCGCCGTAGCAGGTCTTGAGGTAAGCGAGACCGTTCAGGTAGTCTTCTTCCGTGAAGGAGTTGGTCGCTTCCTTGGCGACGACCACATCGTAACCGAGGCAGTAGGCGTCGGCGGAGGTGTGGCGGCAGCACATATGCGTATGGAGGCCGGTGATGACGACGGTCTTGACACCCAGTTCCTTGAGGAGGATGTCCAGGTCGGTCTGGAAGAAACCGCTGTAGCGGCGCTTCGGGACGACATAGTCACAGTCCTGCGGAGTCAGTTCGGGAACCACTTCGGCACCAGGCGTGCCTTTGATGGCGTGATCGCCCCAGATCTGCAGTTCGCGGTCGATGCCGGGAAGGTGGCAGTCGTTGCAATAAACCACGGGAACACCCTTTTCGCGGGCCGCCTCCAGCAGACGGGCGGTGGCAGGGAGGATTTCGACGGCGCGCGGGCAGCCGATGGAACCGGTCACGAAATCGTTGAGCATGTCAACGACCAAGATGGCGGGATGGTTGAGTTTTTCCATTTTTCGGATAAAGTGTTAACAGTCATTTCCCGATGCCGGGAGCATAAAACCTTATCCAATTTCTGTGCCATTCGCGCCCTGTTTTGAATTTCGGGGGAAAGGCAGTAATTTTGTCCCCGATGAGAGAGAAAAGGATCATCCGCTGCAGCGCCGGTCTCCGGCAGGAGATGGAGGTGCGCGTGTACGGCACGGCCGGCAGGCCAATGCTGGCGTTCCCTACGCAGGACGGCATGGCCGACCAGTGGATAGGCTTCGGAATGGTGGACCTCCTGAAGCCCTGGATCGAAGCGCACCGCATCCAGTTATATACGGTGGATACGGTCGATGTCCGCTCCTGGTCCAACCGCCACGCGCGCAAGACCTACCGGGCCGCAGTCCAGGAATCCTACTTCCAATGGATTGTCGATGAGGTTGTTCCGCTGATTGCCGGAAGTAATCCTTCCGGCGGACTCCCGCTCCTGACGGGCTGCAGCATGGGAGGTGCCCACAGCGCCGTCTGCCTGCTGCGCCGGCCGGACCTCTTCTGCGGGATGATCGGCCTTTCCGGCGCCTACGACTGCCGATTCTTCACCGGCGGCTATACGGACGAAGCGTGGCTGCGGAACTCCGCCGCCGACATCCTGAAGACGGCGGACGCCGGCACCGTGGACCTCCTCCGTCACCGGTCCATCGTCCTGTGCTGCGGCCGCGGCAGGAACGAGGACATCGAACTCGACGCCACCCGGATCCTGGAGAAGGACCTCATCGACCGGGGCATCCCCGCCTGGGTCGATTACTGGGGGGAGGATGTGGACCACGACTGGGCCTGGTGGCGGCCCCAGTTGGCGTATTTCCTCCCTTATGTGTTAGAAGAACTTGAAAATCAATGATATGAACTTCGTATTCATCTCCCCGAACTTTCCTGAGACCTACTGGAATTTCTGTGACCGGCTCAAGGCACGCGGCGTGAACGTGCTGGGCGTCGGTGACGCATCCTATGACAGCCTGGATGGCCGGCTCAAGGCCTGCCTGACCGAATACTACCGTGTGGACAGCCTGGAAGACTATGCCCAGGCGTACCGTGCCGTCGCCTATTTCTCCTGGCGCTATGGCAAGATCGACTGGCTCGAGTCCAACAACGAGTACTGGCTCGAGACCGACGCCCGGCTCCGGACGGACTTCAACATCACCACCGGCCCGAGACTCAAGGACATCGACAAGTTCAAGAGCAAGGCCACCCAGAAGATCTATTACGCGAAGGGCGGCGTTCCCACGGCGCGCCAGAGCAAGGTGACGACTCCCGAAGCGGCGAAAGCCTTCCTCGAAGAGGTCGGTTACCCGGTGATCGTGAAGCCGGAAGTGGGCGTGGGCGCCGAGGCTACTTACAAGGTATGCTCGGATGCGGAACTGAGCGCCTTCTTCGCCACCAAACCTTCCGTCCCGTATGTGATGGAAGAGTTCGTGACGGGAGACATCTACTCCTATGACGCCATCGTGGACAGCCACGGAAAGCCCCTGTTCGAATCCAGCGGGCATTTCCCTCCGTCCGTGATGGATGTCGTCCTGGGCAACCTGGACATGCCTTACTGGGTGCTCCCGGACGTGCCTGCGCAGTTGCGGGAAAGGGGACGGGCCACCCTCAAGGCCTTCGGTATCAGGAGCCGTTTCGTCCACTTCGAGTTCTTCCGCCTCACGAAGGCCCGCAAAGGCCTGGGTGAAGTGGGGGATTTCGTGGGCCTCGAGACCAACATGCGTCCCGCCGGCGGCTACACCCCCGACATGATGAACTTCGCCCACTCCACGGATGTCTATACCATCTGGGCCGATATGGTGACGGCCGACAAACGCCTCCTGCCGGAGAGCGGAGACGACCACTGGTGCGTCTATTACGGCCGCCGAGACGCCCACACCTATGCCCATGACGACAATGCCGTGATGGCCCGTTACGGGGCGCAGATGGCGATGACCGGCCGCATCCCCGCCGCACTCGCCCCCGATCTGGGCGACCGCATGTTCATGGCGCACGTCCGTTCGGACGGGGAGATGCAGGAATACTTCAGATTCCTCTCGGAATAAGGGACCTCAGGCGATGACGCCGCTGCCGAGGAGTTCGTCCCCGGCATAGAATACCGCGAACTGGCCGGGGGAAATGCCGCGCTGGGGGGCGTCGAAAAGGACGTACAGCCCGCTGCGGCGCATCAGCAGCGTGGCGCCCTGGAGAGGCTGCCGGTAGCGGATGCGGACGCGGCAGCGGAGAAGGCCGCCTTCGGCGAGCGCGAGGTCCGGGCGGAGCCAGTGGATTTCGTCGGGCGCGATGCGGAGGCAGAAGCGGGAGAGTCCTTTGTGCCCGTGGCCTTCACCCACATACACCGTGTTGGTTTCCGTATCCGTGTCGATGACGAAGACCGGCTCCGTATGGCCGCCCACACCGAGGCCCTTGCGCTGGCCGATGGTGTAGAACTGCGCCCCTTCGTGCATGCCGACGATGGCACCGTACGGATTGGCCTTCAGGCGGGTCTTCCTGACATGCTTCTTCCCACTGCGGTAAGTCTCGTACTCAAAACGGATGTCGTAATGGAGCGGCGTGGCAAGACGTTCCAGTTCCCCGTCTGTGAGAGAGGAGACGCGATCGAGGTCAAAAGGACTGTCTCCCAGTGGTTTACCGTCTGTTGTCAGCACCTTCTCTTCCGGTGAATAACGGACGGTGCGCTCCAGGGCGAGGCCGTCCCGCAGGAGGCCGCCCAGGACCGTCTGCTGCCACTGGTACAGGGAATCGTCGGCATACCAGGCATCGAAGACCTCGATGATGTCCCCTTCGACCGAGGCGAGTTTCTGCTTCAGGAAGGTGGGAAGGTCCACCTTGCCCACGAAGCAGATGCCCTGGGAGTCCTTCTTCTCCGCCGACGGAAGGTCCGCTTCCTTGGCGATGCGGCGCACTTCCGGCTTGGGGAGG
>JAFXMA010000095.1 GCA_017530725.1 Bacteroidales bacterium | reverse complement strand
GCATGCACCAGACCATCATCGGCCAGGAAGCCGAGAAGCAGATGGCCATGACCGGCGAGTATCCGGACATCGTGATCGGCTGCTTCGGCGGCGGCTCCAACTTCTCCGGCATCGCGTTCCCGTTCATGCGCCACAACATCCAGGAGGGCAAGAAGACCCGTTTCATCGCGGCCGAACCGTGCTCCTACCCGAAACTCACCAAGGGCAAGTTCGAGTATGACTTCGGTGACGAAGCCGGCATGACCCCGCTCCTGCCGATGTTCACCCTCGGCCACACCTTCAAGCCCGCGTCCATCCACGCCGGCGGCCTGCGCTACCACGGCGCCGGCGTCATCCTCTCCCAGCTGATGAAGGACGGTTACATGGAGGCGGTCGACATCGAGCAGCTCGATTCCTTCCGCGCCGGCGTCCTGTTCGCCCGCACCGAAGGCATCATCCCCGCTCCGGAGTCCTGCCACGCCATTGCCGCCACCATCCAGGAGGCCCTCAAGTGCAAGGAGACCGGTGAGCAGAAGACCATCCTCTTCAACCTCTCCGGCCACGGTTTCGTGGACATGGCCGCCTACGACCAGTATTTCTCCGGCGAGATGCAGAACTACCACGTCTCCGAAGAGGATCTTGCGAAGTTCATCAAGAGCGCGGATGTGCTGAACCAGTAGCTTTCCGGCCTGCTCCCGGGCCTTCGGCACGATTTGTGAAAAAAGCGGCGGAAACCGTAAGGTTTTTGCCGTTTTTCATTATATTTGTACGATTAAGCAAAACACGAGAACTATGTTACCGAGAGCGAAAGAGATTGTGGACGCCGCGGGCGTCAAGATGCAGGATGCGGTGGACTTCCTGGAGGAAGACCTCAGGAACTATCGCGTAGGCAAGGCTACCCCGGCCATCTTCAACGGTGTGACGGTGGATTACTACGGTACGGCTACGCCGCTGAACCAGGTTGCTTCCATCACGACCCCGGATGCGAAGACCATCGCCATCCAGCCGTGGGAGCGCAACATGATTTCCAAGATCGAGAAGGCCATCCTGGACGCCAACGTAGGCCTGACCCCGTCCAACAACGGCGAGATCATCCGCTGCGTGGTGCCCGCCCTCACTGAGGAGCGCCGCCGCGAACTGATCAAGAAGGCCAAGGCGCAGGGTGAGACGACGAAGGTGACGGTGCGCAACGCCCGCCGCGACGGTATCGACCTCCTGAAGAAGGCCCAGAAGAACGAAGGCCTGTCCGAGGACGGCGAAAAAGAGGGCGAGGAAGAACTCCAGAAGGTGACCGACAAGTACGTGAAGAACGTCGATGCGATCATCTCCGCCAAGGAAAAGGAAATTCTCACCGTCTAGGTTTGGATTTTAAAAATATTTAGTATACCTTTGTCCGAACGAAATTTCAGACAAATGCGATTTTACGGTTTCGGTTTTTCCAAGTACTATTATCAGGCGCGGTAATAGCCGGACATCGTATCATCATAGGTAAAGAAAGATTTATGTTGGGCTGTCCGGATGTGGATGGCCCCTTTTTTGTCAAGGAACGTGAAAAGAATCGCCATACAGGGTTACAAGGGATGCTTCCATGAGGAAGCCGCCCGGACCTTCTATGCCGGAGAGGTCCCGGAGGTCGTCGAGTGCGACACATTCGAGGATCTGTACGGGGCCATGGGGGCGGGTCTGGCCGACGGTGCCGTGATGGCCATCGAGAACACCCTGTCCGGCGGACTCATCCATAACTTCGAACTGCTCCGCAAGTACGACCGGAAAGTCAAGGGGGAAGTGTACCTCCGCATCCGCCAGAACCTGATGGCCCTCCCCGGGCAGTCGCTCCGCGACATCCGGGAGGTCCGCACGCATTACATGGCCATCAACCAGACCCGCGCCTTCTTCGAGAAGGTGTGCCCCTGGATCCACCTCGTGGAATCCGAGGACACCGCGAAGAGCGCCGGCGACGTCGCGGAGAAGAAACTCCGCGGCGTAGGAGCCGTAGCGTCGGAACTGGCCGCCCAGTTGTATGGACTGGAAATCCTTGCTCCCGGCATCGAGACCTACAAGCAGAACTATACGCGTTTCCTGGTGTTTGACGATGAACTGGAGGTGATGGAGGACGACATCGACAAGGCCTCCATCTGCTTCACCCTGCCGCACAAGCCGGGCTCCCTCGCGCACATCCTGACCATCCTGTCGTTCTACGACATGAACCTCACCCGTATCCAGTCGCTCCCGATTCCCGGCCGCGAGTGGCAGTACTTCTTCTACGCCGACATCAAGTTTGCCGGCTATCAGCGTTACCAGCAGGCCCTTACGGCCGTCCGCCCGCTGCTGGAGGACCTCGACATCCTGGGCGAATACAAGGCCGCCCTGTAACCCGAACCTAAATTTCCATCGATATGATCATCAAACCTGCCAAGAGGACCGAATCGGTTAAAGAGTATTTCTTCTCGATCAAGAACCGGGAGATGGCGAAACTGAACGCGGAGCGGAAAGCCCGCGGCGAAGATCCCGTCATCAACCTGGGCATCGGCTCGCCGGACGGAACCCCGCCCCGGGCCGCCCTCGAGACCGTCGCGAAGACGGCGGTCCTGGATGGCGTGCACGGCTACCAGAGTTACATGGGTCTCCCCGAACTGCGGCAGGCCCTCGCCGACTGGTATGCCCGCTATTATGGCGTGACACTGGACCCTTCCTGTGAAATCCAGCCGCTCACGGGCTCCAAGGAAGGCATCCTCCTGATCTCCCTCACGTTCCTGAATGCGGGCGACAAGGTGCTGGTCCCGGATCCGGGTTATCCGACCTACACGTCCGCATCCCAGATTGCGGAAGCCCAGGTGATCAAGTACGACCTCGTGGCCGAAAAGGGATGGACGCCGGACTTCGACGCGCTGGAGGCAATGGACCTCACCGGGGTCAAGATGATGTGGACGAACTATCCCGGCATGCCGACGGGCGCGCACGCGTCAAAAGGACTCTACGAGAAGATAGCGGACTTCGGCCGCCGCCACAAGATATTGATTGTCAATGACAACCCGTACAGTTTCATCCGCAACGACGAGCCGCTGTCCCTGCTGGCCGTCCCCGGTGCCAAGGAGTGCTGCCTGGAGATGAACTCCCTCTCCAAGGCCCACAACATGGCGGGCTGGCGTATCGGCATGGTCGCCGGCGAGGCCGACTACATCCGCGAGATCCTGAAGGTCAAGTCCCAGATGGACTCCGGCATGTTCAAGCCCCTGCAACTCGCCGCCATCGAGGCATTGAAGGCCGGCCCGGACTGGTTCGCCACGCTGAACGCCGAGTACCGCCGCCGCGCCGTGGTTGCGGGCAGGATCCTGGACGCGATCGGCGCGGAGTACGACGCGAACAGCGCGGGGCTTTTCCTGTTCGGGAAGATTCCTTCGCCGGTTCGGAATGACAAGGTTTCCGCCATTCTGAACGAAGCGAAAGAATCCGGAAAGACCGCCGGCGAAGTGGTTTCCAATGCCCTGCTCTACGGAGCGGGCGTGTTCCTCGCCCCGGGCTTCATCTTCGGAAAGAACGGGAACGATTACATCCGCATCTCCCTCTGCGCCCCGGTCGAAAGACTGGAGAAGGCGCTGGAGAAGGTGAAGGCTTATCTGGGGTAGCGATGGGCAGGACAGTAGGAATCATCGGCCTGGGCCTCATCGGCGGCTCGATGGCCATCGACCTCAGGCGCCGCGGGTTCGCGGCGCGGGTCATCGGCGTGGAGCACGATCCGGTGAACGCATCGGCGGCGGGAAAGATCGGCCTTGTGGACGAGATCGTGAGTTACGAGGACTGCGTGAACCAGGCCGACATCGTGGTCGTCGCCGTCCCGGTGGGCACCGCGGTCAAGATCGTCTGCGACATCCTGGACCGTTACCAGGCCGCGGAGGCGAAGGACAGGATCGTCATCGACGTGTGCTCCACCAAGGAGCAGATCTGCCAGGCGACACACTACCATCCCTGCCGCCCGCAGTTCGTATCGACCCACCCGATGGCCGGCACCGAGTACAGCGGTCCCTGGGCGGCGATGCCCAACCTGTTCGACGGCCGCGCGTGCATCTTCGCCGATTCGGAGGAATCGGCCCCGAAGGCCGTCAAGGTGATCGAAGACCTGTACGATGCCCTGAACATGCGCCCCATCTACATGAGTGCGACCCAGCACGACGTCCATACGGCGTACGTGTCCCACATCTCGCACGTCACCTCCTTCGCCCTGGCCTTGACGGTCCTGGACAAGGAGCGGGACGAGAAGCACATCTTCGACCTGGCCTCCGGCGGCTTCTCATCGACCGTCCGCCTGGCGAAGTCCAGCGCCGACATGTGGGTCCCCATCCTCACCCAGAACCGGGAGAACATCCTGCACGTGATGGATACCTACATCGAGAAGATGCAGGAATTCCGGCAGGCGATGGACGATTTTGACGAAGACAGGATCCGCGCGCTGATCGAGGAGGCGAACCGGATCAAGAAAATAATCAGGTAATATGGAAAAGACACTCGATATCATCCCCGTAACCGAATGGGGATTCTTCACCCTGCCGCGGCCGATGGTCATCGCAGGGCCCTGCAGTGCGGAGACGGAGGAACAGGTGCTGGAGACGGCCCGGGGCCTCGCGTCCTGGGGCATCCACATGTTCCGGGCGGGCATCTGGAAACCCCGCACGCATCCTGGCTGTTTCGAAGGGGTAGGCGCCCCTGGCCTGAAATGGCTGAAGAAAGTGAAGGAAGAAACCGGGATGTTCGTCTGCACGGAAGTGGCGAACGAGAAGCACGTGTACGAGTGCCTCAAGTATGGCGTGGACATGCTGTGGGTGGGCGCCCGGACGACCGCCAATCCCTTCCTGATGCAGGAGATTGCCGATGCACTCCGCGACACCGACGTCCCCGTGCTGGTGAAGAACCCGATCAATCCGGACATTGACCTTTGGATCGGCGCGCTGGAGCGCCTCAACCGGGCCGGCGTCCGCAAACTCGGCGTCATCCACCGCGGCTTCTCCACCATCAGCAGCAAGCCCTACCGCAACGCCCCCGGCTGGCAGATCGCCATCGAACTGCGCACCCGCTATCCCAACCTTCCCTTCTTCGCCGATCCTTCCCACATGGGCGGTGACCGCAAATACCTGCAGGAACTCTCCCAGCGGGCGATGGACCTGGGTCTGGAAGGCCTGATGATCGAGTCCCACTGCAATCCGGCGGCCGCCCTGTCCGACGCCAAGCAGCAACTTGTCCCGGCGGACCTGCGCACGCTCATCGAAAGCCTCCTCATCCGCGAGAAGGACTCCGGAGACAAGGAGTATCGCGAGGGCATCGAGCAACTCCGTTCGCGGATCGACTATATCGACGAAGACCTCCTCAAGGAACTCGGCGCCCGGATGGAGGTGAGCCGGAAGATCGGCGCCTACAAGCGCGACCACAACGTCGCCATCCTGCAGACGGCCCGTTGGGAAGTGGTGATGGCCGCGATGAAAGAAAAAGCCCGCATATACGGGCTTTCGGAGAAGTTCATCGATGACGTGTTCAACGCCATCCACGAGGAGTCCATCAGGACTCAGAACGAAGTTCTCGAAGCCTCCCGAGAAGCATAGTCTCGAAGATTTCCCGCTCCGCAGGGGTGAGGAATTCGATGTTGATAGGTACCTAGAACAGGCGTTTGCGCAGGGTTTCGGGTACCTTTTTCGTATCTACGACGCGCTGTGCGTCCTTCTCGGTGGTGGCGACGCAGGCGGTAGGGAAGGTCTCGACCGCCTTTGCGACTTTCCGGATGTCTCCGTTGGTGTACTTGTGGTGGTCCGGGAACGTGAACCGCTTGACTTCCTTGTAATTGTCGGACAGGTACGCGCGCAGGGGCGTGTCCTTGGCGATGCCGGTGAACAGGATCAGGCGCTGGGCGAACTTGAAGCGGCTGTCGGCCTCCTCCGGGAACACCGGGACCATGGGCTCGTAGCCGATGGTGGTGAACAGGACGGTCTGCTGCTTCTCTTCCCCCTTCCGGAGTTTCCTCACACCGGTACAGGTGGCGGTGCTGTAGTCGTCCACCCCCAGTTGCTTCGCCCATTTCCCCTTCTCCCATTCGTCCAGGTAGGACGGGCACTTGGTGACGATGAGGATGTCGGCGGCCTTCAGGCGGGACGGCAGGTCGCGGAGCCGGCCCCAGGGCATCAACTTGTCCTTCTGGACAGGACGGTTGTAGTCCACCAGGACGATGTTCACGTCGGCCTGGAGCCGGCGGAACTGGAAGGCGTCGTCCAGGATGATCAGGTGGGCCTTCGGAATATCCTTGTCCAGGCAGCCCTTCGCTTTCTTCTCGGTCTGGAGTTCCTCGGGGTGCGTGAGGAAGTGGCAGCCTTCCACGCGGTCCTCGTCCACGGCGACGGTCACGGCGGGGAACTTCTTCGCCATCTGCAGCGGCTCGTCACCGAACAGGAGCGCCGTCCCGTCGCGGCCCACCTTCTGGAAGCCTTTGGTCTTCCGCTTGTAGCCGCGGGAAAGGACGGCGATGTCGGAGTAGGCCCAGTCGTCGCTCTGGAGGAGCATCCGGAGGATCATCTCCGTGTGCGGCGTCTTGCCCGTGCCGCCGACCGTGATGTTGCCCACGCAGATGGTGGGGACTTCCGCCTTACAGGATTTCTTCCAGCCTTTGTCGAAGAGGAAATGCCGGATGGAAAGGATGATGCGATGGATCATGGGAGGCTACATGGAAAGCACGTTGAGCACGGTGATGAGTTCCTGGTTGATGGGCTTGTTCATCTTGACGGCGCGGGAGATGGGCACGTACACGATCTCGTCGTTCTTGATGCCGATCATGATGTTGCGCTGGCCTTCCAGCAGGGCCTCGATGGCGGCGTAACCCATCCGGGACGCCAGGATCCGGTCGTAGGCCGACGGCGTGCCGCCGCGCTGCAGGTGACCGAGGATGGTCACGCGGGCATCGAACTGCGGATACTCCTTCTTGACGCGCTCGGCATAGTAGAAGGCACCGCCCACGCCGTCCTTCTGCGCCTCGGAAACAAGGACGATCGCGCTGTTCTTCGACTTGCGCTTGCCCCGCTCGATGAAGTCCGCCAACTGGTCCACGTCGGTCGCGCTTTCCGGGATGATGGCGGCCTCGGCGCCGGAGGCGATGGCACTGTTCTGCGCCAGGAAGCCTGCGTCGCGGCCCATCACCTCGATGAAGAAGATGCGGTCGTGGGAATTCGCGGTGTCCCGGATCTTGTCCACGCATTCGACGATGGTGTTCAGCGCGGAGTCGTAGCCGATGGTGGAGTCGGTCCCGTACAGGTCGTTGTCTATGGTGCCGGGAAGGCCGATGATGGGAATGTCGTACTCCCGGGCGAACTGTTGCGCGCCGGTGAGGGACCCGTTCCCGCCGATGACGATGAGGGCTTCGATGCCGGCCTCGACCATGTTCTCATGGGCGGTCTTCCGTCCTTTCGGGGTCATGAAATCCTTGCTCCGGGCGGTCTTGAGGATGGTCCCGCCCCGCTGGATGGTGTTGGACACCGAAGAGGAGGTGAACTTCAGGAACTCCTTGTCGATCAGGCCCTGGTAGCCTCGCTGGATGCCGATGACATTGATGTTGTTGAAGCGTGCGGTGCGCGTGACGGCGCGGATGGCGGCGTTCATTCCGGGCGAGTCTCCGCCCGAAGTGAGGATGCCGATGGTCTTGATATGTTTTTCCATGGCGGGATCGGGTTTACAATCCCACAAATATAAGAAAAAAGTGTCAAACTCCGTATGCGGAAACCGTCTCCGGAATCTCATCTCCCCATCTTTCAGCCACATAGTCCAGGGTGCGGAGTATTTCGTCGGGATCCTTGCTGGTGACGAGCCTGATCCGGGTCTCCTTGAAGTCCGGAAGCCCCTTGAAATAGCAGGAGAGGTGGCGGCGCATTTCGAGGACGCCGGTGACGGGGCCCTTGAGGTCCATGGAGAGGCCGAAGTGGCGCTTGGCGAGGGCGACGCGCTCGCGGACGCCCATCGGCGGAAGTTCCCCGCCGGTATCCAGCAGATGGCGGATCTCGGTGAAGATCCAGGGATGGCCGAAACTCGCGCGGCCCACCATGATCCCGTCCACGCCGTAGCGGTCGAACATCTCCTTCGCCCGCTGCGCGGAGTTGATGTCGCCGTTGCCGATGATGGGGATGTGCATCCGGGGATTGTCCTTCACCGCACCGATAAGGGTCCAGTCGGCCTCGCCCTTGTACATCTGGCAGCGGGTGCGGCCGTGGATGGTGAGGGCGGCGATGCCCACGTCCTGCAGGCGTTCCGCGAGGTCCACGATGATCTTGGAACTGTCGTCCCAGCCCAGGCGGGTCTTGACGGTGACTGGTGTCTTGACGGCTTCCACGATGGCCTTCGTGATGGCGACGAGTTTGTCCGGTTCCCGCATCATCCCGCTGCCCGCGCCCCGCCCCGCGATTTTCGAGACCGGGCAGCCCCAGTTGATGTCGATGACGTCGGCCCCATGCCCGCCGGCGAGTTCCGCCGCGTGGTCGGCCATGCGGGCGGCATCGACCATCGACTCCGGGATGTGACCGTAGATCTGGATGGCGACGGGAGACTCTTCCTCGAGGGTGCGCATCTTGGCGATGGCCTTGGAGGCATCCCGGATGAGGCCGTCGGAGGGGACGAATTCGGTGGTGACCATCGCCGCGCCGGCCTCCCGGCACAGGATGCGGAAGGACGCGTCCGTCACGTCCTCCATCGGCGCCAGCACCACGGGGCGCACACCCAGGTCGATGTTCCCGATTTTCACGGTGCAAAGATACGATAATTTGGTTATTTCCCGAATATTGCTTACCTTTGCGGTCCCCAAAAAGTGTGGGGAACGCAGTATTTTTTAGTTAAACCATTAATTATCAAGACAGTGGACACACTTAGCTACAAGACAGTTTCCCTGAACAAGGCAACTGTGAACAAGGAGTGGCTCGTCATTGATGCAACCGACCTCATCCTGGGTCGCCTGGCTTCCCGCGTCGCCCTCGTGCTCCGCGGCAAGAACAAGCCCGGCTTCACCCCGCATGTGGACTGTGGCGACAACGTGATCGTC
>JAFXMA010000094.1 GCA_017530725.1 Bacteroidales bacterium | reverse complement strand
CCGCCCTCGATGAGCATCGGGATCAGGTCGTTGAAGATGATGGAATGGATGCCCCGGTTCCGGTAATCGGGATCCACGGCGATCATCAGCAGTTCCAGGCCGTCCTCGTGCTTCCAGTAGGTGGACCTGAGGAGGTGCCACCAGCCGAAGGGGAGGATGTAGCCGCCGCATCTCTGCGCGGCGCGGGCGATGGAAGGCATCGTCAGGGAAACACCGACCAGTTTCCCGTCCGCATCCTCGATGAGGGTGATGTATCTGAGGTCGATCAGGCCCAGGTAGGTGTCCACGTAACTGTCGATGACATCGTCCGGCAGCACCGTGAAATCGAACAACTTGCTGTAGGCCTTGTTGATCAGGTCGAAAATCTTCCGTCCGTAGCCTTCCTTGCGGACCTCGCGCTTGGTGATCCGGCGGATATGCAGGCCGTAGCGCTCCTGGACGAGGGCGGCTGCACGGGAGACCTTCTCGGGAACCTTTTCCGGCACGAAGATGCGGTATTCCAGCCAGTCATTCACCTTGGCCAGGCCCAGGGCCTCGAAATGGTCCTTGTAGTAGGGGAAATTGTACTTGAGATTGAAGGAACTGATGTCGTCGAACCCTTCCACGACACAGCCTTCGTTGTCGAAGTCCGTGAATCCGAGCGGGCCGGAAACCTGCGTCATCCCATGCTTCCTGCCGAAGGCGATGACCGCATCGACCAGGGCCTTGGAAACCTCCTTGTCGTCGATGAAATCGATCCAGCCGAAACGCACTTCGCGGTGGTTCCAGTCGCGGTTCGCGATGTCGTTGATGATGGCGGCCACGCGCCCGACGATTTCGCCTTTTTCGTTGTAAGCCAGGTACTTCTCGCAACGGGCATACTTACCCATCGGATTCTTGGCCATGTCCAGCGAAGACATCTCGTCCATGAAAAGGCTGGGAACATAGTACGGGCAGTCCTTATAGAGTCTGAGCGGGAATTTCACGAAGGCGCGCAATTCCTTGCGGCTCTCGACGGTCTTGATGGTTACAGGCATGGTCACTTCAAATAAGTCCTACAAAGATAGCAATTATTCGGGAGATGGAACGCATCAGAACCCCAGGCCGAACTGGAGCCAGTATTTCTCTTCCAGGGCCTTCCAACTGCGGACGCTTTCCTGGTAGATGTACTCCGTGAAAGCATTCAGGACGGCAGGGGAGGCGCACTCCCTGGGGATTCCGTCCAAAGCGAGGTTCTCCAGGCGGAGAATCTCCTGGTTGAAGCCCTCCTTGGTGGTTTGCCAGGCGAGGGTGGCCAACTTGTTGGCCCGGCGGAACTGCCACAGGGCGCAGTCGGGGACGTATTGCTTCTGGCCGCAGGTCTCATAGGCCTTCGGCAGGGCCGTCGTGCCGCAGAAGACGGGAATCCGGGGGCTCTGGCCGGGATTGTCCAGGGAGAACCAGCACACGCCGCCCACGGCATCCGGCAGCCAGGACCGCAGTTGGGTGATGTGGGAATAGGCGCACCAGGCGACGGCCACGGTACGGCGGAATTCGACCGTTCCGGGCGCGATCGTGTTCAGGGTGTTCTGCATGTTGGTAGTCAGCCAGGGATTCGCCAGGGGACTGACGATGGTATCGGCCGGATGCATCCGGTTCGCCGACCGGGCCAACTTGACATTCTTCGTCATGTCGAAGTCCGTCCCTTCATAGGTTTCCCGGTACAGCGCCATCACTTCGCGCACATCGACCTTCTTGTCAGGCTTCACGGAAAAGGGGAGTTCGTCCATATCGTAAGTGAGCCCCAGGGAAGGCGCTAAGTGATTGAGTATAAACCATTCTCGATCGTTGAAATTCTTTCCCTTGGCGTAGCCCGTATTGAACGATTTCCAGAAGACGAAGGTACCTTTTCCGTCCCAGAGACCGTTTTCCAGCGCCACTTTTTCCACATTGGCCGACGCCATCATGTCCTTGTCCTTCCGGTCGATCTGACCAATCCGGGGGATATTGGCCGATACGCCCACATGGTCGTCGGGGATGCGCTTGGCAACCCAGGCCGCGCCGATCTTTTCCTTGCCGACACCGACGATTTCGAATTGCCAGACTTCATGCTTGTCGGCCACCGTCAGGCATTCGCCGGAATCGCCATAGCCATACTGTTCGGCCAGGGAACCCATCAGGCGGATGGCGTCGCGGGCATTGTCGCACCGCTGGAGGGCGACCCGCTCGAGTTCCTCGATCGTGAACCAGCCGGCTTTGTTCACCAGGGTGTCCGGGCCGCCGAACGTGGTTTCGCCGATGGCGAGTTGTTTCTCGTTCAGGCAGGGATAAGCCGTATTAAGGTACGCGTACGTATGGGCAGCCTCGGGAATTTCGCCCATGAGCCTCACGCCGGTCGTGTCACCGCGGAATTTCGTCTGCATGGTCCCGCGCAGGACCGGATGCATCGTCCCGGGCTCGTGGTCCGCCGCCGGCTCCATCTGGGCCCAGGTACGGTAACGACCGTCACAGGTATGTGAAGTAATCACCGAACCGTCCGTGGAAGCCAGTTTGCCCACCATGATGGAAGTGCAGTTCTGCCCGTCGAATTCCTGGGCCGTCAGCGCCAGCGAAACGCACAGGCCCGCCAGAACAATCAGAATCTTTTTCATATCGCGTAAACAGTTCACAATCGTGTGATGACGAAGGTAAGAAATACTTCCCGAATTGCCAAAAAACAGCGCCTTGCAGCGCCAAGGGGGCTCAGTCCCCTGTTTTAGTTATTTTGTTACACAATTTATATTATGTTAAGTAATAGAAACGGAAAAACTCCCCTGCGGGAAAGGATAGCAAATATGGGCGAAAATGAGTATATTTGTAAGAGTTTTAAGAAATAGAGATGAGCAGGAAGAAAGTGGACCTGAAACTGGAGAATGTCACCATCGAAGCCGTGGCAGCGGAAGGCAAAGCCCTGACGCACGTGGACGGGATGGTCGTCTTCGTCGATTTCGCCGTCCCCGGCGATGTCGTGGACATCCAGGTCTTCAAGAAGAAGAAAAACTACATGGAGGGATTCATCTCCCGGATGATCCAGCCGTCTCCGCACCGGCTCGAGGCTTTCTGCGAGCATTTCGGCGTGTGCGGCGGCTGCCGGTGGCAGCCTTTGCCGTACGCCATGCAACTCGAAGCCAAACGGCAGCAGGTGTACGACCAGTTGGTCCGGATCGGCCATCTGGAGGTCCCCGAAATCCGCCCTACACTCCCCTCCCCGCGTACCCAGTTTTATCGTAACAAATTGGAATTCAGCGCTTCCAGCCGCCGATGGGTACTGCATGGCGAGGATCCGGACGCCATTGCGGAGAACGACCGCATGGGTCTGGGATTCCATGTGGGCAAATTCTTCGACAAGGTCCTGGACATCCGAAAATGCTGGCTCCAGCCCGAACCATCCAATGCTATCCGCCTGTTTATCAAGCAGTTCTGCATTGAAAACGGCTACGAATTCTACAATATCAGGGACAACAAAGGTTACTTTCGCAACATGTTCGTCCGGACGACGGAAGCCGGCGCGGTGATGCTCATCGTGTGCTTCGCCTACGAGGACGTGGAGCGCCGCACCGCCCTCCTGGATGCCGTGGCGGCCGCATTCCCCGAGATAACCTCCCTCTACTACGTCATCAACGAGAAACTGAACGATTCCATCGGCGACCTGTCCCCCATCCTGTACAAGGGCGATGAAGCCATTTACGAGGAGATGGAAGGCCTACGCTTCAAGATCGGCCCGAAATCCTTCTACCAGACGAATTCGGAGCAGGCGTACCGCCTGTACAGTGTCGCGCGCGAGTTCGCGGCCCTTACCGGCGACGAAGTGGTCTATGACCTGTACACCGGGACCGGTACCATCGCCCAGTTCGTCTCCAGGAAGGCTTCGAAAGTCATTGGTATCGAATATGTCCCTGAGGCCATCCGGGACGCGGAGGCCAACGCCGCCGCCAACGGGATCACCAACTGCGAATTCTTCGCCGGCGACATGAAGGACGTCCTGAACGACCGGTTCGTGGCCAGGCACGGCCGCCCCGACGTGGTCATCCTGGACCCGCCCCGCGCCGGCATCCATCCCGACGTGGCGAAGGTCATCCTGAACGCCGCCCCGGAGCGGATGGTCTATGTGAGTTGCAACCCCGCCTCGCAGGCCCGCGACCTCGCCATCCTCTGCGCCGACTACGAAATCACGGCGGTGCAGCCCGTCGATATGTTCCCCCACACGATGCATGTGGAGAACGTGTGTGCACTTAAACGGAAAGACAAATGATCTGGTGGCAAGCACTGAATGACCTGGCCTGGTTCCAGGCCCTGCTCCTGCTCGGCGGCCTCGCCCTCATCGTCTTCGGCGCCGACTGGCTCGTGGACGGTGCTTCCGGCGTCGCCCGGCGCTTCGGGCTGAGCGAGTTCGTCATCGGCCTTACCATCGTGGGCATGGGCACTTCCGCTCCGGAAATGGTCGTCAGTTTCATCGGCGCCTTCCAGGGCAACGCCGACATCGCCATCGGCAACGTGGTGGGCTCCAACATCATGAACACCCTCCTGATCCTGGGCCTCACCGCCATCATCCTGCCGATGGCCGTCACCCCTTCCAACCGGAAGCGGGATATCCCGATGAATCTGGGCATTACGGTGCTCCTCATCCTCCTGGGCCTGAAATACACCATCTTCCGGCTCGGTTCCAACGGTCTGAGCCGCTGGGACGGCGGTATCCTCATCGCCGTCTTCATCCTGTACATGTGGAGTTGCTTCACGACCGGCCAAGCGGAAGAGGAGGGCGACGCTCCCGCCAAGAAACGCAGCGTGGGACTGTGCCTCCTGCTCATCGCTGCAGGCCTTGCGGGCCTGATTATCGGCGGTAACCTGTTCGTGAACAACGCGACGAAACTCGCCCACGAGATGGGCGTGAGCGACAAGTTCATCGCCATCACCATCCTGGCCGGGGGCACCTCGATGCCGGAACTAGCCACCTGCGTGGTCGCCGCCGCGAAGAAGAAGGGCCAACTTGCCCTGGGCAACATCATCGGCTCCAACGTGTTCAACATCCTGCTCATCCTCGGCGGATCGGCCCTCATCCATCCCCTGTCCTTCGAGCACATCACCTTCGTGGACCTCGGCGTCCTCCTGGTAAGCGCCCTGGCCCTCGTTTCGGCCCTGTTCATCGGCAAGAAAAACAAGATCGACCGGCTGGACGGCTCGCTGTTCCTCCTGGTCTGGGCCGCCTACATGGCATTTCTAATCTCCAAACTATAACATCATGCTGTTCCATCTCCTTCAAACCACCCCTCCGATCGAAGCGGAAAAATTCTCCGCTGACACCCTCGTCGCCAAGGGAAGCCAACTCGTTGAAACGATCCGGACCACTCCCGCGGACCAACTCCTGCAAGGAACCCTGTCATCCGTCGCCAAGTTCGGTCTCAAGGTGCTGCTTGCCCTGCTCATCTACATCGTCGGCGCCTGGCTCATCCGCAAAACCAAGAGTCTGATCGCAAAAGCCTTTGAGAAGAAGAAATCGGATTCCACCCTTTCTTCCTTCATGCAGAGCCTGGTGAGTGCCATCCTGTGGATCGTCCTGATCCTCTCCATGGTCGGAACGCTCGGAATCAACACCACGTCCATCGCCGCCCTGCTGGCTGCCGGCGGCATGGCCATCGGCATGGCGATGAGCGGAACCGTCCAGAATTTCGCCGGCGGCATCATCCTGCTGGCCTTCAAGCCTTTCAAGGTCGATGACTACATCAAGGTGAAGGATTACTTCGGCCGGGTTTCCGAGATCACGATCGCCCATACGAAACTGATCACCACGGACAACCGGGAGATCATCATCCCCAACGGCTCCATTTCCACCGACGTCATCGACAACTACACCCGTCCGACTCCCCAGCGTCTCAGTTGCAAGTTCAATGTCCCGTACGGCACCGACTTCGACCAGGTCAAGGACATCCTGCTGGAACTGGTCAAGCAGCAGCCGCTGATCCTGAACAAGGAAACGCCCGGAGCGAAGAACCCGAAAGTCTATGTGGACGAATTGAACGACAGCGCCGTCAGGATCAAACTCCGCGTATGGATCGAAGGCAAGAACTACAAGAAAATCGAGCACTGGCTCAACGAGAACATCTACCGGGAAATCCCCAAGCACGGCATTTCGTTCCCGTTCCCGCAACTGGACGTTCACATGAAGAATTAATCCGGCTGCAAGGCATAAAAAAAGAGGCTCTCGGGCCTCTTTTTTTATGCTTCTTCCGCGAACTTCTCTTTCATCATCACGGGGTTTCCATAGATGCGGAGGAAGATGTCGCGCAGTTCCGCCCGGTTCAGCGTGGGTTCCACCTGGTCCAACTGGTGTTCCGTGAAATCCGTGAACGCTTCCGCTTCCTCGTGCGAGTAGCGGTCCGCATACTTGTAGGTGTGGTTGGCCAGGTCATAGGCGATGTAATTCGTATTCCAGAGTTTGTAGCCGTTGATGACACGGACGTCCACCGCCTGGCGGATCAGTTGGTAGCGGTCGTTCTTGTCGCAGCGCGAGGCCGCCACGATTTCGTCCTCGGTGAGCGGGACGCCGAAATTCAAGTGGACGTTGCCTTTCCACTGCTTGATGCCCAGCATGATGCTCTGCAGGTCCTCGTTCTCCGTCTTGACATACTTCTGCGTCCGGGAAATGAGCATCTCGCGGGCTTTCAGGATGTCGCAGGGCTCGTATTCGTAGGAAATGGAAAGCGGGATGATGTTCAGTTCCAGGAAGTTCTCCACGAAATCCCCGGTACCGCTCATGTCGAACATCTTCAGGAGGCCCTGTTCGGTGACGTCGATCCCGTTCTTCGTCCTCCCCTGGCGCTGGGCGATCCAGACGGAACTCTTGCCGGTGGTGATGCTGTCGCGGATGTACTTCGAGAGGATCTGGGACGACAGGTACAGTTCGCGGGCCGAGATGCCGCGGATGACCTTGATCATGCGGTTGGACCGGATCAGGCGCTCGATCGTCTTGCTCTTGAGGAGGTTGTCCCCCACGCAGATCTCGGTCAGGGGCATCTGGTTGCGGTGGAGGATGAGTTGCGTGAAGGCCGGGTCCAGGATGATGTCGCGGTGATTGGACATCGCCAGGTACTTGCCCTCGATGGCCTGCAGGTTCGTCAGTCCGTCATAGGAGAAATTCCGGACCGATTTCTCGATGACCCACTCGGTGGCCTTGGACATGACCAGCCGCTGGAAGTCGTCCACGGTCCGGATGCTGCGCAGGATGTCCCGGAGATAGGTTTCGGGCTGATTGGAGAAGATGTACTTGGAAATCCAGGGCACATTGGGATGCTCGGCCAGTCTGGACAGGGCTTCCGCCGCTTCTTCGTCGTTATAAGGAGCAATGTCCTCGAAAGGATTCAATTCATCCATGGTTGTCGGTTTTGTACGGGGCAAAGGTACAGAAATTAGGCCAATATATCAAGCGCGGACGAGCAGCGAACTGTCGCCGTAACTGAGGAACCGGAAGCCGTTTGCAAGGGCGTAGTCGTAGATGGTCCGCCAGTCCCCGCCCACGAAGGCGGACACCAGCAGGATGAGCGTGCTCTCGGGCTGGTGGAAATTCGTGACCATGAGGTCCACCAGGCGGAACCGGAAACCCGGGACGATGATGATCCGCGTGCCGATCCGGAGTTCCGTCAGTCCGTTCTTTTCCAGATAGTCGATGATCGCCTCCAAAGCCTCCCGGGTACTGTACGGGTACTCCCGCTCATAGGGCGCCCATTGGGGGACATCCTCCAGAACGCCTTTCTCGATGCAGGACACTCCGACGTAATACAAGGATTCCATCGTCCGCACAGAAGTGGTTCCAACCGCAATCAACTTCCTGTCCAACTTGCAGATATCTTTCAGAAGTTGAAGTTTTACTACAAATGGCTCCCGGTGCATGGGATGCTCGGAGACAAGGGAACTCTTGACCGGCAGGAAAGTGCCGGCTCCGACATGGAGACAGACCGTTTCCATGTCGATTCCCCGCGCCTTGATGCGGTTCAGGACGTCTTCCGTGAAATGAAGGCCGGCCGTCGGGGCCGCCACGGATCCCCGGATATGGGCATAGAGCGTCTGATACCGTTCCAGGTCGATGCGCTCGGATTCGCGGTTCAGATACGGCGGGATCGGAACCGTCCCGCAGACCTCCAGGACACGGGAGAACGGAGATCCGTCCGTCCAGGTGAACTCGACGACGCCCGTCTGCCCGTCACGGCTTAACAGCCTGGCTTCCAGGCCCATATCAGGTGTGTCGCCCGCCCTGTAGAGGGTCAGGACATCATCCTTCCACTTCTTCGCGTTGCCGATGACACATTTCCAAGTGCAGGACTCCGTTGCGGCAAAGGCCGTGGCGTATTCCACCGGCCGGACCGGTTCCAGGCAGAAGATTTCGATATGGGCACCGGTCTGCCGCTGGAAATGCATGCGGGCGGGAACGACTTTCGTGTCATTGAAGACCATCAGGGCATTCGCGGGCAGCAGGTCGGGCAACTGGCGGAAAACGAACGCATCGACTTGACCGTGGTCATAACGGAGCAGTTTGGATGCGTCCCGCTCGGGCAGCGGGTATTTGGCGATCCGTTCATCCGGGAGCGGATAGTTGTAGTCCTCGATATGGATCTCAGGTATCATGCTTTTCAAATTCTGCGCGAAGTTACACATTTCCCGCCGATTTCTGAAATCTCGCACGAGGTGCATCCCGCCACCTTTTCACGCCCTTTTTCCTGTTTACAAATGTTAATTGCACACTCCCCTTCCCACAGTTATCCACATAAGCCACAAATATCTTCATAAGTAATTATTATACTTGTTTTACATCATGGCTAAGATACTGATTTTCAGATATATGTAGGTTGATAATAAATGTTAATATTTAACTGAAGTTATGAACAGGGTCTTTCTTTATTGCAAAATCCGGATTTGATTGCACTAAATACACTATTAACTAAATAGAAATCAGTTGTTTATTAATTATTAATGAAATATATGATTTAACTTATTTTTGCCCGTTTTCAATCTTTCCCCCACCTAATTCTCCGTCCGATTCCACTTGTATTTTCACTTTAGATTCGTTACTTTTGTAACACCTATCATTCACACCATGGACAAACGTCTACAACAGTTCCTGGACGCGGAGAACATCACGCAGGCCCAACTGGCCGACACGCTTGGCGTCGCCCGCGCCGGCATTTCGCATATCCTTTCCGGACGCAACAAGCCCGGATTCGATTTCCTCGAAGCCATGGCGCTCCATTTCCCGCAGATCAGCATGGACTGGCTCCTGACCGGTAAAGGACGCATGTACAAGGATGCACCGGCCCAAGGCGGCGAGAATCCAGTATTAGCAGCCCCGCCGGCTCCCCGACGCGTTTCCAAGATTCTCGTGTTCTACGACGACAGCACTTTCGAGGAGTTCCAATAACTTTTATTATCTTTGTGTATTGAAACGGACAACGGTATGAGCAGTCTGCAACAATGCGCCCGCCGGATGCTCTGGAAGCGTCACCTTCCCGGCTTCCTGTTTTGGAACCGCCTGAGATTCAGGCGGGAACATTCCGCTTTGGCCCGCGAAGCATTCGGCATCCGGTTCCGTCATCCCATCGGTCTGGCTCCGGTCCTGGAGCACCAGGTGGAACTGCTGGACGTCTGCGACAGCATCGGGTTCAGTTTCACCGGTTTCATACCCGGAGAAACGCCCGTCCAGACCGTTGCGGAACGCCTGCAGGACCGGAAATCTCCCATTATAGCCGCCGTGGAACTGCGGGCGGAGGGTGAATCCGAAGAGGCAGGCAAGCAGGCGCTGATCCGCCAGTTCTCGCTCCTGTACGACTTTGCTGACTATTACGTCATCGACATCAACCGCGAAAGCGGGCTGTCGTCCCTGGACGATTTTTCCGACTGGACGGACCTGCTGGACGAACTGCTCAGCCTCCGGCTCTATTACGAGCGGTACAAGCCCATCCTGCTCCGGATTTCGCCCGGGCACACCGAGGAGGACATGATGCGGATCCTGGATTTCTGCCTCCAGTCCGGTTTCGACGGCGTCGTCGCCCCCTGTATCTCCAAGGTCCGCTTCTGCGCCGGATACACCAAAGGCCGCCTTCCCATCATCGGTTCCGGAGCCGTATCCACGACCGAAGAAGCCCTGGGACTCCTCCAGGCCGGAGCCACCCTGGTCGAAGTGGCCCAAGGCCTCCGGAACAGGGTGAAAAAGACAGCGAAAATCCTCCTGAAGGCCATCGACCATCCACAATAGCCACCATGATCCATGCTTCCATCTGTACGATCGGCGATGAAATCCTCATCGGCCAGGTCGTGGACACCAATTCCTCCCGCCTCGCCGCCGCGCTGGAAGAGGCCGGAATCCGTGTCACCCGCATGCTCTCCATCGGGGATGCACGCGAAGAAATCCTGAACAACCTCCGCAACGAATTGACCGTCAATGATATCGTTATCACTACGGGCGGTCTGGGCCCCACGAAGGACGACATCACGAAAGGGGTCCTGGCGGAACTGTCCGGAAGTACCGGCTATGTGGAGCATGCCGGCCAACTGGCCATCGTGAAGGATATCCTGCACAGCCGCGGACTGGACATGCTGGAAAGCAACCGGGCCCAGGCCCTGGTCCCGGACCGCTGCGAAGTCATTGAGAATCACCTGGGGACGGCCCCCATCATGGTATTCCGTTTCCCGGAGGACAGTTTCGGCGCCACGCTCTATGCCTTGCCGGGCGTGCCGTTCGAGGCCGTCGGCGCCATCCCTTCCGTCATGGAGGATATCCGGGCGCACTTCCCGCTGGCCGACATCCTGCACCGCAGCATCATGGTGTTCGGAATCGCGGAATCGGCACTCTCTGAACTGATTGCCCCCTGGGAAGATGCGCTACCGGAGGATATGCACCTGGCCTATCTGCCCAACCCCCTCACGGGCATCCGCCTCCGCCTGTCCATTTACGGCGGGAATCGGGAGGAAGAAAAGGCGCGGGTGGAGCATCAACTCGTCCGGCTGAAGGAAATCCTGGGAAACAAGGTCTATTCCGACCAGGACGACACGCTGGAAGCAACGGTAGGCCGCCTGCTCAAGGCCGCCGGAAAGACGCTCAGCGCCGCAGAATCCTGCACCGGCGGGGAAATCTCCCACCTCATCACCTCCGTCCCGGGTTCGTCCGCCTATTATCTGGGATCGGTGACCTCGTATGCGGTATCCGTCAAGGAAAAGGTACTCGGCGTGCCGGCGGAGACGGTGGAACGGTGCGGCGTCGTGAGCGGCGAAGTCGCGGCGGCGATGGCCGAAGGCGTCCGCCGCGTGACCGGCAGCGACTACGCCGTATCCACGACCGGACTGGCCGGTCCGGATGGCGATGCGTTCAATCCGGTGGGTACGGTCTGGATCGGCGTGGCCGGTCCGAGGGGCACGAAAACCGTCAGGAAGAACTTCCGGAACGACCGGAAACGCAATATCGAGCGTTTTGCTGCCGCTGCCCTCGATTTTCTGAGGCTGACGATAATCGATGACCTAAACAATTAAAACAGAGGTTATAAAACAA
Source organism: Bacteroidales bacterium (assembly GCA_017530725.1). Classification (GTDB taxonomy): domain Bacteria; phylum Bacteroidota; class Bacteroidia; order Bacteroidales; family UBA932; genus Cryptobacteroides. The sequence goes on along the minus strand of JAFXMA010000094.1, from coordinate 3,430 downwards.
AGAAGTTAATAGAAATAACTTTTTTGTTTTATCCGTTTCATGACCGCCAGGAGGTTCTTTCCGGCCACTTTTTCCACCGATTCAGCGTCATAACCGCGGCGGTGCATCTCGTCGAACACGAGCCCGATCCTGGAGACGTTCTCCAGCCCGGCCGGCGGCACCAGGATGCCGTCGAAATCACTCCCGATCCCGACCCGGTCGATGCCGACGATGCCCACGGCATGGTCGATATGGTCCACGATCTCTTTCACGCCCGGACGCCAGATGGTCGCGAGGCGGTCCTGCATTTCTTCCCAGGCGCGTACGCGGGAGACATCGGCCGGATTCTCGATGAAGGCGGCTTCCACCCTCTCTCCCTCGTCGAACAGGGCGGCATCAGCCGGATCCGACAGGAACCGCTCCGACAGGAAAGCCGGGTAGAAGTTGATTCCCACATAGCCGTCTTTCTCCCCCAGCGCCTGCAGCATCTCGTCGGTGAGGTTCCGCCGGTGATTGCACAGGGCGCGGCAGCAGGAATGGGTGGCGATGACCGGGGCCTGGGACAGGCGGATGCAGTCCCAGAAAGTCTCGTCGGAGGCGTGGGAAAGGTCGATCATCATCCCGAGTTGGTTCATCTCGGCCACGACCTGCTTCCCGAAGGGGCTCAGGCCGTGCCAATGCGTCCCTTCGGCGGCGCTGTCGGCGATGGCGTTGTCCCCGTTGTGGGTAAGCGTCACATAACTGACCCCCAGCCGGTAGAATGTACGCAGCATCGGCAGCGACTCCTGGATGGGAGACCCGTTCTCCATGCCGATGAAGACGGAAATCAGCCCGTCCTTCGCGTTCTCCCCGGCCTCTTCCGGAGAGAAGGCCAGGGCCGCATAGTCGGGATTCGCGTCCACGGCGTCATACACGGCGGAAATCATCTCCAGCGCATAGCGCGTGGCGGCGTCCGGCGCCATCTCCGCCGGCGTGTAGAGGGCGAAAAAAGAGCCGCCGACTCCCCCGCGCCTGAGTTTGGGGAAATCGACGTGCCCGTACCGGTTGTCGATGCCGATATCCCGGAGCCGGATCAGTTGCGAGGGAGTATCGACATGGCTGTCAAAGACTTGCATCATCGCGTGCCGTAAGGAGCCAGGGTGGATTTCACGATCTTCTCGATCTTGAACTCCGGACTGCCGCTGTAATAGAGGGCGCTGCCGCCCACGAGATTGACCTCGACCTTCCTGGAAACGGAAACGGTGACGCTGGAGGAGTTGGAAAGGTCGGCCTCGACAGTCTCCAGCGGCATGGCGAAGGCATCCACGGAGGAACTGCGGGAACCCTTGACCTTCATCTCGGTGGCCTTGCCGGTCAGCGTCAACTTGGAACTGCCTTCGGTGGTCAGGTCCACCTTCTCCGTATCGGAGGTGACGCTCACCTGCGAGGAACCGCCGGTCATCAGGTTCAGGCTGCGGGTGGGACCTTCGGCCACGACCACGGACGAACCGTCGGCATTCAGGGCGAGTTCCTTGCCGGTGAAGTTGAGTTTCAGATTGGCATTGTTGTCGGTATTGACCTCCACGCCCCGCTCGGTCTGGAGGCTGAGGGTGGCGATGGCATTCTTCCGCAGGACGACCTTGGCGGAGGTCGCGCTGACGGAGAGGTTCTTCACCTGGGACTTGCCGGCCGCCGTGAGTTCGAAATCTCCGGCCACGAACTCATCGGCACCGGTCAGGATGGCATTGTCCGAGAGCGAGACGGACTGCAGTTCCGGGGTGTTGACCCGCACTCTGAAGACCGGGGTAAGGCCACCCCTTCCCTTGTACACTTTCTTGAGTTCCTTGGGAACCGATTTCTCATCATAGGCGATGTACAGGGTCTTGGAGCGGACATACACTTCCACATAGGGAGCCAGATCCTTATCGACCGACAGGTTCACTCCGTAAGTACCGCGGGAGACCGTCACATCGAAGTCGTCCGATACGTTTACCGCATTGAATTCGGAAACCGCAATATCCCGATTCTCCATCTGGGCGGAGAGGGACTGGGCCGCGGAACGTTGCGGTGCAAGTACCAGGACCGCAGCGAAAGCAATCATTCCGATGATAGCCTTCAAGGATTTGTCATTCAATCTTTTCATATCAGTTCGCTGATTAGTTTTCCAATTTCTCCATCTGGACGCTCCACTCCTCCGTGAAGGCATCCAGACTGCGCTTGTTCTCCAGATATTCCCGCGTCAGTTCCATCACGTCGTCACCGGGTCCGGGCGCGGAGAGCACTTTCTCGATGGCCCCCTGCCGCTTCTCCAACTTGCCGATCTCCTTCTCCAGGTAATCCACCCGGTTCTGGATCTTCCGCATCTCCTTGGTGACGGTCTTCCGGGCCTGGAAAGTCTCCTGGGCCTGGGTCTTCCGTTCGTCGGCCACCTTCTCCACGGGCGCAAGGCGCTCCAGTTCCTGCAGGCTTTCGAGTTTCCGCCGGGCCAGGAAATCGGAGACGCCGCCCAGGTGCTCCTTCACCTTTCCGTCCCGGAACTCGTACAACTTGTCCACCAGCCCTTCCAGGAAATCACGGTCATGGGACACTACAATGAGCGTGCCGTCAAAGGCTTGCAGGGCCTGCTTGAGCCGATCCTTTGACCGGATGTCCATGTGGTTCGTCGGCTCGTCCAGGGCCAGTACGTTGTAGGACTGGAGCATTAGTTTGGCCATGCCCAGGCGGGCGCGTTCGCCTCCGCTGAGGACGGACACCCGCTTGTCGATGTCCTCGCCCCGGAACAGGAAGGCTCCGAGGAGGTCCCGCAGTTTCGTGCGGATCTCCCCCACGGCGATACGGTCCAAGGTGCTGAACACCGTTTCATTCTTGTCCAGGATATCTTCCTGATTCTGCGCGTAATAGCCGATATGGACATTGTGCCCGACGCGGGCCTCGCCGGAAACCGGCTCCAATTCACCCATGATCACGCGCATGAGGGTGGTCTTGCCCTCGCCGTTCCGGCCTATGAGGGCGACCTTCTCGCCGCGCTTGATCTCGACCTCCGCATCGCGGAAGACGATCTTCTGCGGATAGCCCACGGTCAGGTCCGTCCCCTTGAAGACGACGTCGCCGGAACGGGCGGCCGGCGGGAAGCGGAGGTTCAACTTCGCGTCGTCGGTCTCGTCGATCTCGATGCGGTCCAGTTTCTCCAGCGCCTTGATGCGCGACTGGACCTGGTTGGACTTGGTGGGCTTGTAGCGGAACCGGTTGATGAAATCCTCGGTCTTCTCGATCATCCGCTGCTGGTTCTCGTAGGCGGCCGTCTGCTGGGCGATGCGCTCCGCACGCAGCGTAACGTATTGGCTGTAAGGGACCTTGTAGTCGTGGATGTGCCCGAGCAAGATCTCGACGGTCCGGGTGGTGACGTTGTCCAGGAACTTGCGGTCGTGGGAGACCAGCAGCAGCGAGCCCCGGAAGGACTTCAGGTAGTCCT
>JAFXMA010000093.1 GCA_017530725.1 Bacteroidales bacterium | reverse complement strand
CTGTTCTTGATTTCGCTCATCACGAAGGAACTCTGGACGGAGCCGAGGCTGTCGATGGTGCCGAGGGTGTTGATGAGGAAGTTGTTGTAGTACTGCATGTCGGGGGCGTAGATCTTCAGGAGGTAGTCGAAGTCGCCGGAGATGTTGTAGCATTCGGCCACTTCGGGGATGTCCTTGACCCGGTTCACGAAATCGTTGGCGATGTCCTTGCCCATCCGGCGGAGGCGGACGCTGCAGAAGATGAGGAAGCCTCGGCCGAGTTTGGCGGCGTCCAGGACGGCCGTGTACTTGCGGATGTAGCCGTCGTTTTCCAGCCGGTGGAGGCGTTCGAAAACGGGGGTCGGGGAGAGGTGGACCTTGAGGGCGAGGTCCTTGACGGTGATGCGGGCGTTCTCCTGGAGGACGCGAAGTATCTGAATGTCAGTCTTGTCGAGCGTTTCGGCCATAGTGGAATCTTCTGTGTGGCAGGCGGTATCCACAGTCAATATGAACTATTCTCCTGCTTTCAGCGGTAAATTTAGCGGAAAACACCTATTTTTACAAGTTTCTTGTTTGAAATCTCCACGCGCCATAACTTTGCAAGCAGAAAAACACACGAATTATGGCAACGCAGAAACTCCACTTCGAAACCCTTCAACTCCATGTGGGTCAGGAGCACGCCGATCCCGCCTCCGACGCCCGTGCGGTTCCGATTTACCAGACTTCCTCCTATGTCTTCCATAACAGCGCGCACGCCGCCGCGCGCTTCGGCCTGGCGGACCCCGGCAACATCTACAGCCGCCTGACCAACACCACCCAGGACATCCTGGAGCAGCGCATCGCCGCGCTGGAAGGCGGCGTGGGCGCGCTGGCCGTGGCCTCCGGCGCCGCCGCCATCACCTACGCGATCCTCAACATCACCCGCGCGGGCGACCACGTCGTGGCGGCCAAGACCATCTACGGCGGCACCTACGACCTCCTGCAGCACACGCTCGTCCCTTACGGCATCTCGACCACCTTCGTGGATCCGGCCGACCTGGACAACTTCGAGAAGGCGATCCGTCCGGAGACGAAACTCCTGTTCATAGAGACTTTCGGCAACCCGAACGGCAACGTCATCGACATCGAGAAGGTGGCGGCAATCGCCCACAAGCACCAGATTCCGCTCGTGGTGGACAACACTTTCGCGACCCCGTTCCTGCTCCGGCCCATCGAACTCGGCGCGGACATCGTGGTCCATTCCGCCACCAAGTTCATCGGCGGTCACGGCACCACCATCGGCGGCGTCATCGTGGACTCCGGCAAGTTCGACTGGAAGGCGTCCGGTAAGTTCCCGCAGTTCACCGAACCGGAGAACAGTTATCACGGAATCGTCTTCGCCGATGCCGTCGGCCCCGCCGCCTACATCACCCGTGCCCGCGCCATCCTGCTCCGGGACACCGGTGCCACGCTCTCCCCGGTGAGTTGCTTCATCTTCCTCCAGGGCCTGGAAACGCTCTCTCTCCGCGTGGAGCGGCACGTCGCCAATGCGCTGAAAATCGTGGACTTCCTGTCCAAACACCCGCAGGTGGCGAAGGTCAACCATCCTTCCCTGCCGGACCATCCCGACCACGCGACATACCGGAAATACTTCCCGAACGGCGGCGGTTCCATCTTCACCTTCGAGATCAAGGGTGGCAAGGACGAGGCCTTCCAGTTCATCGACGCGTTGGAAATCTTCTCCCTCCTGGCCAATGTGGCCGATGTGAAATCGCTGGTCATCCACCCCGCGACCACCACGCACTCGCAACTCACGGAGGCGGAACTCACGGACCAGGGCATCTACCAGAGCACAATCCGCCTGTCCATCGGCACGGAGCACGTGGACGACCTTATCGCCGACCTTTCGCAGGCGTTTGAAAGAATCAGGTAAAGTGGATTATTCCGTGGCGGCCGCCGCCTTCGGGAACGCTTTCTTCGCGACAAGCCACCCGAGGGCGGCGACGGCGATAGCCAGGGCCATGACGATCAGTTCCACCGTGACCATGCCGGCGGACTTGGAGAGGATGACGGCCAGGCCGTCCACCAGGGCATGAAGCAGGATGGCGGCGGGGACGAACCAGAGCCATTTCCCGCCGTTCCGGGCGGCTGCCCAGACGAGGATGGAGAGGGCCACCTGCAGGGTAATCGCGGAGAACCGCTCCCAGAGGCCGAGAAGGTAGGTACCTGCGCCGGTGGTCTTGAGTTGCTCAAAAGTCTCCGTCATCTGGTCTTTCGCCTCCGCGGGCACTGTGGAGAGCAGGGTGTCCGTCTGGCCGAGATTGACCATGAGGGCCATCGTGAGGGTGGAAATCATCGACAGGCCGAAGATCAGGACCATTTCCACGCCGCCGTGGCCAAGGCCGTAGGCGACGCCCGGCCTGGTCTCCGCGGGTTCCTTCCTGAGGAGGAATTTCATCGCCAGGAACCGGCCCGTTTCCTCGAAGAGTCCGGCCATCAGGCCGCCGTAGAGGGCGAAATACAGGGTGTTCCCCTGGATGGTCGCCCCGCTCGGGCCCTTGAGGACGATCCGGTGGACGATCGACTCCAGCACCAGCGCGAAAACAACGAAAACGCCGGCGCCGATAAGGATCGTGGACAGTTTGGCGTGATGCTTTTTCACCGCCCAACAGCACAGGAACACGGGGATGGCGATGCCCAGGAGGGCATTTACGATCATCATGATGATGGAACTGACAGGGACCATGGTTTTCGGGTTTACGATTTACACAGGGTGATCTACAAGGGTTTGTAACGGAATTCCAGCAACTTCGCGTCTTCGCGGAGCAGGTAGCCCGGACGGAGGGCGAAGAAGCCGCCGTAGGTGTTGTGGTGCCAGGCGGAGACGTCCACGTTCTCCCGGACGGTTGCCCATTCGCCGTCCCCGTACTTGACCCACCAGGTGGCGACATTGCGCTCGTTGCGGATCCGCATGCTGAGTTCGGTACCGGCGCCATCGGCAGGGGCGTCATCACCGCCCAGGAAAGCCTCCTGGTTGTAGAAGAGCATCAGTCCGGCGCGGCTTCCTTCCGGAACGGAGAAGCGGGCCTCGATCTCGTAGGACTCGTCCACGGCGGTCGTCAGCCACAGCGTCCCGTCTCCGAAACCCGGCTGCCACTTGGACCAGAGGAGGGGATTGTCGTAGTCGCGCAGGTAGTCATAGTCGCCCTGCAGGCCGTTCATGGCCCATTGGGCGCCATCCTTCTCCACGAGGACGGGCCATCCGTCGGCCGTCCACTCTACGCTTTCGACGATCGTGCTGCGGCCCAGGGTGTGGAAGCCGTTGCGGTAGGCGTGATAGACGATATACCAGTTGCCGTCGGCATCATCGACGATGGTTCCGTGGCCCTTGGACCACCAGAACTCGTCGGCGGAATACGTGTGCACCATCGGGTTGTGCGGGCTGTTCTCCCAGGGGCCCAGGACCGACTTGCTGCGCGCGACGACGACCATGTGGCTCGTGGGCGGACCGGCCGTGCCACCCTCGGCGGTCACGAGGTAGTACCAGTCGCCCCGCTGGAAGAGTTTGGGGGATTCCAGCCAGAAGCCTTCGGTTTCCCATTCCTCGGGGAAGGCCCATCCGTCATACGCCTTCGTCGGGCGACCGGCTGCGGAAAGCCCGTCGGGCGCAAGCGGCGTGACGAAGCCGTTGTTGGTGTACAGGAAACGGTTCCCGTCCGCATCGACCACATGGCCCGGGTCGATGCCGCCCACATCCAGTTTGACCGGCTTGGACCAGGGGCCTTCGATGCGGTCGGCCATGACGACATAGTTCTCGCCCCGGCTCGTGGGATAGTAGATGTAATACTTTCCGTTCACCTTGCACAGGTCGGGGGCGAAAATGGAGTAATCTCCGTCCTCGACGGCCCTTGCCACGGGCTCCCAGTGCACGAGGTCCGTGGAATGCCAGATGAGGAGGGCCGGGAAATACGTGAACGACGAATGTGTCATGTAAAAGTCCTTGCCGTCGCGGAGGATGGTCGGGTCGGGATAGTCGCCCGGGAAGATGCAGGTCTTCAGGGGCGCGGGCTTCGGGGAGCATCCGGCGAGGACGGCCACGAGGGCCAGGGACAGGAAGATAGCGTGTGTTTTCATACGGTAAAGATACGGTTTTCTTTGCATTCTCACGACCGATGGCGTGTATTTGTTACAGCACCAGCCGCCCTTTTCGGAGGACATTGTCCAGGAGGGCGCCCGGAACAATGCGTTTTACGGCATCCACGACAGCGTTCAACTTGGCCTCGTGGATGTAGTCGTTCCGGATGACCAGCGAGATGGTCCTGCTGGGCACCGGGTCCACAATGGGGCGGATGCAATGCTGCTGGCTGTACAGGATGAACCCCTGGTGCGTTTCCGGGATGATGGTGATGCCGCCGTTGTCGTTGACCACCTGGATCAGGATGCCCACGCGTCCGCCTTCGAAATAGCGCTCATATGAGAAGTCTCCCTCCTGCAAGTCCTTCGTATCCAATAACCGGAGACCGTCCCGGATGATCCAGAGCGGCTGTCCGGCCAGGGTTTCCCTCCGGAGGCTTTCCTGGGCGTAGGCGGGGTTGTCAGGGGACACATAGGCCAGGAAACGCTCATGGTAGAGCGGAATCTCCAGCAGGCCGGGCTCCCGGACCGGACCGGCCAGGATGCCCATATCGACTTCGGCCTTCCGGAGCCGGTCCTTGATGGTTCCCGTCAGCATCTCCTCGGTCTGCAGGGAGAGGGTGGGATGCTGTTCACCCAGATATTTGAACAGGCCGGGGACCAGCACCGGGGATACGGTGGAGATGAGGGCGATCCGGAGCGGCCCGGACAGGCTTTCCTTTTCCGAGCGCGTCAGTTGGGCGACCTGTTCCACATGGTACAGGACCACTTTCGCCTGGTCGATGACCTTGCGCCCGATTTCCGTGGGAGAGACCGGGTGGGCGTCCCTGTCAAAGAGGCGCACATCCAGTTCCTCTTCCAGTTTCTTGACCATCAGGCTCAAGGTGGACTGGGTGAGACCGCAGGCCTCGGCGGCCTTTCCGAAATGGCGGTAATCGTCGATGGCGACGATGTAGCGCAGTTGCTGGAGCGTCATACTTTTCCGTTTGATTGATTTTATCAATGCAAAGATAAAAAAAATTGTGTTGATAAATGACAAAACGGGCGATACCTTTGTGCCGTAAAGTCAAGTGCAATGAACTGGAAGATAATCACTTGGTTCGTGGGAATCTCGCTCCTCCTGGTCGCGACGCTGATGGCCGTGTCCGGCATCATCGCTTGCTTCACCCCCGGAGACGAGAGCCGGATCCCGCTTCTCTTCTCCGCATTCCTTACGGGCATCGTCGGATTCTATCCGGTCATCTTCGTCCGGAAAGGCCATCATAACCTGTCGTTCCGGGAAGGAAACACGATCGTCGTCGGCGCCTGGACGCTGGCCTGCCTTTTCGGCATGCTGCCGTTCCTGTTCTACGGCCGGGAGTTCACCCTCATCAACGCCCTCTTCGAGAGCGTCTCCGGGTTCACGACCACGGGTGCGTCCATCTTGAACAATATCGAAGGCCTTCCGAACGGACTGCAGTTCTGGCGCATTTCCACGGCCTGGGTCGGCGGCGTGGGCATCGTCACGCTCTTCTCGATGATTACCCAGGGGGCCGACAAATCGACCCTGTCCGGGGCGGAAATCTCCAACGTGGCCCGTTCCTCCTTCGCCGTCGGCCAGACCAACAGTTTCGCCAACCGGATGCTGATCACCTACATCGCCCTGACGCTCGTGACCTTCATCGCGCTGAAACTGACGGGTATGGGCTGGTTCGACGCCATCACCAACGCGATGTCCGCCTGCAGCACCTGCGGTTTCTGCACCCGGAACACCAGCATCGCCTTCTATGCCAATCCGGCCGCCGAGGTGGTCCTGACCTTCGCGATGCTCGCCGCCGGCCTCCATTTCGGCATCCTGTTCCTGGCCCTCCTCCGGGGTCGCCCGAAATACTTCCTGAAGTCCGAGACGATCAAAGTGTTCCTTTCCCTCGTGGTTCTCGCCATCGCCGTGGTCACGGCCGACCTGTTGATCGGCGGCCACTATCCTTCCTTCGGATCGGCCCTGCGGGATGCCGCTTTCCAGGTGGCCTCCATCTCCACGACGACGGGATTCGCCACGCAGGACACCACGCTTTGGCCCCCGCTCAGCATGGCGGTGCTCATCATCTGTTCGCTCATCTGCGGCTGCTCCGGTTCCACCTCCGGCGGCATCAAGATCGACCGCGCCATCCTCGCGGCCAAGGGCATCCGGCAGAAAGTGGCCCTGACGGTCTCGCCCAACGCGGTCCATTATGTCCGCGTGGACGGCAGCCTGCGGGCGGACGAGCAGGTGAGCGACGCCTACGGCTACATCTTCTGCTACCTGCTGATCGTCGTGGTCTTCGCCGCCGTGAATATCGCTTTCGGCCTGGACTTCACCACGGGCGTCACCGCTTCGGTGGCCTGCATCGGCAACGTCGGTCCGGGATTCGGAGAAGTGGGGTCGATGGCCAATTACGCCGCCTTCCCCGTGGTTCTCAAGGCAACCGGGATGCTGGAAATGCTGATCGGGCGACTGGAAATCTTCCCGATCCTGTACCTGTTCCGTTCGATGCGGACGATTTAAGGAGCCCCCTAGAAGACCATGTTGAAGGCGGCCTGCTGGGCGCGCTGGCTGTGGGCGGCGTTCATCTTGCCGAAGTTCCACTTGACGCCGAACAGGACATAGCGGCCCATCACGAGTTGATAACTGTCTTCCTCATAGTTGGCGGTGACCGTATGCGTGAGGTTACGCGTCTGGTTCAGGATGTCGTGGACGCTGACGCTCAGGTTGAAGGCGCCGATGCTCTTGGTGATTTCCGCGTTCCATTGCCATTCCGGGAGTCCGTAGCCGGCCGAATAGCCTTTGTAGAAGACATAGTCCAGGTCGCTTTCAATCTCGAACTCGTGCTTGGTCGTATAGGAGACCTCTCCGCCGAAGCGAGTGTCCAGCGTGTTCATATTGACGCTCGGATCCAGCGAATAGCGGGCGATCCGGCCGTTCACGCCGGCATTCGCGGAGAAGGACCAGCGTTCCTGGTTATACCGGACGGTCATGGTTGCATACGGCGAGAAATTGCGCGTGAGGCTCTCTTCAAAGCCGCTTGCGCCGCTGTAGAACCGGTTGCCTTCCGCATCTCCCCAAAAGTCATCCAGGAAGGCCGAATAGTCGAAGTGGTCCTTGTCCAGGCCAGGAAGCGACTTCCGGGTCTGGTAACTGCGGGATGTGCCATAGCCAATCGAGGCGTTGACCGTCAGGAACCAGTTTTTCTTCGCGTCCAGCGGCGTGCTGTAATTGATGAAACCGGAAATCGACATACTCGGTTTCCGGGCGTTGACCGGAATGGAGTACAGGATTCCGCTTTCGTCATACCATTGCGCCTGGGTAATCGGCGACGCATTCAACTGTCCGCTGAAATAGGCCATCAGGGAGGAGAATCTCTCCCGGTTGTTCCGCGTCCAGTTCGCCGAGAAATAGTTGTAGGAATAAGGCTTCAGATACACGTTGCCGAGGGTGAGCCGGGACGGGTTCGCGATGTTCAGCACGGGCAGCATCCGCTCCGCGGAAGGCCGATGGCTGTAAGCGGAGGAAGAGATCATGAGCCGGTTGACTCCCTTGTTATATTGGAAATTGAGCGACGGCGCCACATACCAGTACCGCTGGTCCTTGCCGGTTGTTTCCTCGATTCCATAACTCTTGGAAAAAGTCTCGTTCCGGGTGCCGATCGCCCGGGCGCCGACGGTGATCCAACTGCCCGTCCCGAACTTGTACTGGGCCGTGACGTCATATTGCTGTCTCAGGTAGTCGGACTGGCTGACCGACGAATAATAGTCATTCCGCCCTGCCGGATCGAAGGCGTCCCGCACCCGGTCCCGGCGGGACCAGGTGTAATTCGCCGAGGTGGACAGCGTCCACTTCTTGCCGAGCGGCTCCGTATACTGGATCCGGCCGTTCAGCGTGGAGGATTCCCCGTCGGACTGATAGGTCATGGACCGGGTATCCTGACTGCCCGACAGGGTCAGGATGGTGTTTTCCGCGCTCTCCCCTCCGGTTTTCTCATAGGAGGTGCCCCCGCTCAGGCCGATGGTCCGTCCCGTCTTTCCTCCCACTTCCCGGAAAGTGAGATCCGCGCTCACCTCCGCATCCTTGGAATCCGACAGGCTCCGGGTCGTGTTTTCGGAGCGGTTCATCAGGTTCTCTCCCCGGCGGGTTTCCGAGGAACTGCCGCCGGACGATTCGGTCCGCCCATACCGGAATCCGGGCCGGACATGGAACCAGACCTTCCCGGTTTCCTTCTGGAACTCGACGTCGGCGTTCACGGAACTGGCATATTGTTTTCCCGTGTTTTCCGTTCGGGATGCCAGGTTTCCGTCCTCCTGGTAGGTGGTCCGGTCGGCGCGGGTGCCGGTGTCCGAATCGGTGTACTTGGAATTGACGCTCACCGTCGTTTCCACATCCTTGATGCGGGAGGTATTGGCGTTCACGCCCAACTGGGCGGCGGTGGTGAGGCCCTGGTCCAGGGAAGAGAGCACATCGTCGTCATCCCCGCGCATGACCATCACGACAATGTCGGAATCGCTGATATTCTGCACGCTGCCGATCACCGTCACCTGGTCCTTCTCGGTATAGGCCGATACCAGGGCGTTGGCGTTGTACAGGAGGCCTCGGTTGTCCCGGAGCGGGTCATCGCCGTCCGGAGAGCCGGCCGTCGTGCCGCCTTTCAGGCCCACGTTGCCGAACCAGCCCTTCTCGTATTCCTTCTTCAAGCCGACGTCCAGCACCTTTTCCCGGCTGCCGTCCTGGATGCCGGAAGCACGCGTCTGCTCGCTTTCCCGGTCAATCACGCGGACCTTGTCCACAACGGCCGCCGGCAGGTTGTTCAGGGCCGTGGACTGGTCATTGAAGAAGAAGGTACGGCCGCCCACGGTCAGTTTGTCGATCTCCTCGCCGTTGAACTTGACCTTTCCGTCCTCGGTGATCTCCATGCCCGGCATCCGCTTCAGCAGGTCCTTCAGCATCGCATTGGCTCCGACCCGGAAGGAGGAGGCGTTGAACTCGACCGTGTCTTTCTTGACCACGATGGGATTGCCCACGTCGGTGACCGTGGCGGCCTGCAGGAAGTGCTCATCGACCTGCATCCGGATGGTGCCCATGTCCACTTCCTCGTTGCGGAAGTACCTTTCCTTCACGAAGGGCTTGTACCCCATCATTTCTACGTGGAAGGCATAATTGCCGAAGGGGACCTCTTCCAGCTTCGCTT
>JAFXMA010000002.1 GCA_017530725.1 Bacteroidales bacterium | reverse complement strand
TTGTCATTGTGCATGATCAGCACCGGCGTCTGCACGTTCGGGAGCCGGAAGAGGGGAGAGTTCTCCATATAGAGCTCGAGTCCGTTCCAGAGGTCCTTGCCGATGCGGGACTGCGTCTGCTCGTACTGGAACTGGCGGCTCATGCCGGATTCCCAGCGGATGCCGCCGTAGGCCGATGTCATGTTGGAAACCGGCGCGCCCGCGCCCGCCGCCTTGAACATGTTCGTGCGCGTGATGAGCCAGGCGACCTCGTAGCCGCCCCAACTCTGGCCCTGGATGGCCATGTTGTCCTTGTCCACCCACGGGAACTTCGTCAGGGACTCCGCGCCGCTCACGATGCAGTTGTAGGCCGACTGACCGGGCATTCCGGGCGTATAGACGATATCCGGGACGAAAACGATGTAACCCCTGGAAGCATAGAAGAGCAGGTTCACCGTGGACCAACTGGGCTGCACGATGATGTTCTTGTACATGTTCTCGGAGAAGGTCTCGTAGAAATAGATCATCACGGGGTATTTCTTCGAAGCGTCGAAGTCCTCCGGCTTGAACAGGAGGCCGTCCAGAGTCTTCCCGTCATAGGTAAGCCAGTGATAGAGTTCGACGGTGGCCCAGTTGTAATCCTTCTGCTGGGGATTGATGGCGGTGAGTTTCTCCGTGGTTTTCCCGAAGTCCGTCACGTACAGGTCCATCTGCTCCTGGAGATTGCCCTTCTGGTAGGCGAACACCGGTGCGTCCTTCGCTTTCCGGAGTCCGTCCCAGGTATATCCGCCGAAGGCCAGGGTCTTGAAATTCAGTTTCTTCGGATCGACTTGGCACGAAGCGAGACCGTTCTCCTTGGTGACCTCGTCAAAGACCCTCAGGTAGATGGTTTCACCCGGGCCGATTCCCGGATCGTCCTCGCTGTCCTTCGTGCTGACATACCGGTAGGTCCGCTTCTGTTCCCGGCCCTGGGTCAGACGGGTCGCCTTTCCGTCGGAAAGGTGGATACGCCAGAGGTCATACCGGTCGTTCAGGATCACGCTCTCGTCATCCTTCGTCCAGGCAGCGATGCCGTAGGGCTCCGGGAGCATCGGATGGTCGTCCTTCTCATTCCAGAAAACGGTCTCCGCGGTCAGGTCCAGCAGGCGCTCGTCCGCGACATCATAGGCCTTCCAGCCCCGGGCCGGATAATCCCACCAGATGGCGTATTTCCCCTTGGGGGAGAGTTGCGTCGATTCGAAGGCGCCGCGGGCGATTTCCTGCCGCCGGCCGGAGCCCGGGAAGATGAGGGTAAGGATGGACTCGCCCTGCGTATTCCATTGGCTTTCAACAGTGTTGACCGGACTCACTTCCAGAATCACTTCAGCATCGTAGTTGTCAGTGAAGATGAGCCGGTCCGCCTTGTTGGTATTGAAGGGGATGAGGCCTTCGTCCTGATACAGGCAGGGGTAAGTGCGTTGCTTGTCGCGGGTGAGATTCGCCTTCATCCGCGGCGGGATCTCATCGGCATCCCACTTCCAGATGTCCAGGCCAGCAGTCTCGAAGGAAACGAGGTTCGTGTCCTTGACGGGAACATACTCCTGGATGCCTGCGTAGATGGAACCGAGCCGCTTGCTGAAGCGGTAGGTGCTGTTCTCCGTCAGGCCCCAGTTCTCGGGCATGTTGCGGCGCTGGTCGGCAGCCACCAGTTCCCGCGCTTCGTCCCGGACGACGTCATACAGCCACAGCGCAGCGTGCTTGCTGCCGGTGGAGGCCGTATCCTTCGCCTGCAGGTAAAGGGCTTCGGTCCCTTCCTCATTGAAGGTTGGAACGGCATGGAAAGTGGCGGTATCCGTGAACATCCGCGCCTTGCCGTCGGCATAGAAACCCACGACAGAGTGCTTCTTGTCGGTCTTCTGCACCAGGCCGAGGGTGCGTCCGTCTTTCGAGAAGGCGAACTTGTCGATACGGCGCAGCGTGTCCAGGTTCCCGTCGGCAAAGCGATAGACCGCGACCGTCGTTCCCTTGTCCTTGTCTTCCTTCATCACGAAGGAGGTGTCGATGGTCGAGAAAGCGAACTGCTCCGTGGCATGGAGGCCCATCTGGTAGGATTTCACGTTCGGGAACTTGCGGACGACGGTCACGGCGGTGAGGTCGATGACCGCGAGCGTGTCCTGGGGCAGTTTATCGCCCGTGAGTTTCTTGATTTTCGCCCGGCGCGTCTTCTGGAACTCCGGCTTGATCAGGCACACGGCGTAGCGGTCGTTGTCCGTGAGCCGGACCTGGTACCCCCGGGGGATCTCCAGGGTACGCGCTCCCTTCTTTCCTGCGATGCGGATGTAGAGCGTGCCGTCGCCTTCCTGGGGATTGACGGCGTAGGTGACCACCTTCCCGGAAGGGGAGAGGGCGGTTCCGCTCACGGCCTGCCAACTGTCATAGACGTCGTGGTCGAGGGGTTTCTTCTGGGCCCACAGCGCCCCGGGGAGGGCGATAAGGGCGGCAAGGAGTAAGATACGTTTCATATCGTTGGTGTTATTGTTTGATGACGGACAGATCGACATAGCCCCCGTTGGCACCGTACAGGACGGCCTGGTCGGTGAACTGCCACATGGTCCAGCCGGAGAAGCGGGGTTCTTTGCGGTTATAGCGGGCGATCCACATGGGATAGTGCGCGGTAATCTCGGGGGAGAGGATATCGCGGGCGAAGGAATCGGAGGTATAGACGATGGGCTTCCGTCCATAGTGCTTCTCCACTTCCTGCAGCCAGACGAGCGCTTTCCGGTTCAGTTCCTCATGCGTGCATCCCGCATGTATGGTCTCGATGTCCAGGACGGGCGCCAGGTCCCTGTGCCGGAGATGGACCGTGGAGATGAAATGGGCCGCCTGCCGGTGGGGATCCTTGGAGGAGCGGAAAAAGTGGTAGGCGCCCCGGGTGAACTCCCGCTTTCCGGCCTCGTCCCAGAAGGCGGAGAACCGTTTGTCCACCATCCTTTCTCCTTCCGTCGCCTTGATGATGACGGTCGATACCGGGAATATGCCCTTGGCCCGGAGGAGGTCCTTGCTGGTCCGCCCGCTCCGGTCCACGACGACCCGCAGGGAATCCCAGACGATGCCGTCGTTGTGGTGGGAAAGGTCCACGCAGAAGCGCCGTGCTCCGTCCGGGATCCGGGCCCCGGTCGATGCGAACCGGCCCGTCCGGACATAGGGATAGAGGATGCCGGCCGCCAGCAGGAGCAGTCCGCCGGCTACCAGCCACGGACTGACCTTCCATTTGCGCACTTTCTTCCGCCGGGAGGTCCGTTTTTTCCCCTTTTTAGGTGTTAACTTTTTTGTTGCCACTTAAAACAAAAGTGTTTTATTTGCAGATACACAAAGAATTTTGCAAATAATCCGACTTTTTCCCTTTTCCGCTTTCCTCAATCGGTAAAAACCACTATCTTTGTAGTGGACGAATACAAATGTACATAAAATATTGCTATTATGGAACTGAAAGGAACAAAGACGGAGGCCAACCTGCAGGCCGCGTTCGCCGGGGAATCCCAGGCGCACACCAAGTACCAGTACTACGCGGGCAAGGCCCGCAAGGACGGCTACGTACAGATCGCGAATCTCTTCGAGGAAACGGCCCGGAATGAGAAGGAACATGCCAAGATCTGGTTCAAGTTCCTCCATGGCGGCGAGGTCCCCGGCACCGAGGTGAACCTGGCCGACGCTGCCGACGGTGAGAACTACGAATGGACGGACATGTATGCCCAGTTCGCGAAGGACGCCCGCGAAGAAGGTTTCAACGACATCGCCTTCCTCTTCGAGAAGGTCGGTGCCATCGAGAAGACGCACGAGGAGCGCTACCGCAAGTTACTCGCCAACATCAAGGAAGGAGTCGTCTTCTCCCGGGACGAGGACATGATCTGGGAATGCTCCAACTGCGGCCACATCGTGGTCGGCAAGAAAGCGCCGGAACTCTGCCCCGTGTGCAAGCACCCGAAGAGTTACTTCATGCTGCGCGCCGAAAACTATTGATGGCGGCTAAGACGAGGTTCTCCACGACATAGGCGGAGAACACGGCCAGGACGGCCAGGCTCCAGTCGAACCGGAGCAGGACGACCGCCAGGACGGCGGCCAAAGACAGGACAAGGAAGGCTATACGCTTCGCATCCAGAAGTTTATGGCCTTTCTTGATTTTCATCCCGAACATCGGGATTTCGCTCACCAGCAGGAGGCCCAGGACGATGGCGACGGCATCCAGGAGCCATACGCAGGCCCCTTCCGGAACGCCGCCCCCCGCGTGGAGGAAATAGGCAAGGGAGCCGCAGACCATCGCGCAGGAAGGCGTGGGCAGGCCGATGAAATCGAGGGTCTGGCGTTCATCGACATTGAACTTCGCCAGCCGGACCGCGGACATCACGGCCACGAACAGGGGGATGTACCGCAGGATGGCCGGTGCATCCAGCGGCTGCACCTTGTACAGCATCAGGGCCGGGAGGACCCCGAAAGAAACGAGGTCGGCGAGGGAGTCCAGTTCCCCGCCGATGGGTGAATATGCGCCGAGAAGCCGGGCGGCGAGCCCGTCGCAGAAGTCGAAGACCGCCGCCAGGATCATCAGCGGGAAGGCCCACTCAAGGTGCCCTTCCAAAGTGAAAATCACCCCCATGACCCCCGAGAGGAGGTTCATGGAAGTGATTGTGTTGGGAATGTGCTTGTAAAGCGCCATTTACTTGATACCGAGTTTCTTGGCGATGTCCTTCGGGAGAGCCTTCTTGTTGACCACGAAGTTCAGGGTCTTGCCCTTGACGAAGTTCTCGGACATGTACCAGGTGCCGTCATAGGCGCCGGTCACGCCCCAGGAGTTCTTGATGAGGTAGTACTTGGTGCCGTTCTGATCCTTGGCGATGCCATAGAGGTGCATGCCGTGGTCGTCCGTGGAGGTCTTCTCGTCGAACCACTGCTGGCGGTTCTCCTGGGTCACCTCGATTTCCTTGGGCAGTTCCTTCTTGGGCTGCGGGGCGGCCTGCTGCTGGGCGGCGGGGCCGACCCAGCGCTCCTGGT
>JAFXMA010000012.1 GCA_017530725.1 Bacteroidales bacterium | reverse complement strand
CCTGCTTCGGCCAGGCCTTCCTGGAACTCCATCCGACCAAGTACGCCGAGGAACTCGTCAAGAAGATGAAGAAGTCCGGCGCGAAGGCTTACCTGGTGAACACCGGCTGGAACGGTACCGGCAAGCGTATCTCCATCCGTGACACCCGCGGCATCATCGACGCCATCCTCAACGGCAGCATCGACAAGGCCCCGACCAAGATGATCCCGTACTTCAACTTCGAGGTTCCGACCGTGCTCGAAGGTGTCGATACCGGCATCCTCGATCCGCGCGACACCTACGCCAATCCCGCCGAGTGGGAAGAGAAGGCGAAGGATCTCGCCGGCCGCTTCATCAAGAACTTCCACAAGTACGAGTCCAACCGCGCCGGCAAGGCCCTCGTCAAGGCCGGTCCGAAACTCTAGCAACCGTCATTCCCGGCCTTCCGGGAATCTCTGACCAGCAAAAAGGCTGACCCGACCGGGCCAGCCTTTTTTCGCTACAGGAGGAGCAGCGGCGAGGGAATGCCGCGCTCGAGGACGCGGAGATGGACGGAGCCGGGATCGACGCCCAGGTCTTCCAGGACGGCGCGGGCATTGTCGTAGGCCAGGCGGGGGGTGTTGTTGTTCCCGCTCAGGTGACACAGGAAGAGGTTCCGGAGGCCGGGATGCATGAACGCCCGGATGGCGTCGCCGCAGGCGTCGTTGGAAAGATGCCCGGCACCCTGGCAGATGCGCATCTTCAGGTAGTGCGGATAGGAGCCGCCGAGGAGCATGTCCACGTCGAAATTGGATTCCACCACCACCGTATCGGCCTGCCGGGCCCATTCCAGGGCCTCCGGGGTGACATGGCCGAGGTCCGTCATCAGGACGAAGAGATGCCCCTCGCAGCGGATGGCATAGCCGACCGTCTGCGTAGCATCGTGCGGGACTTCGAAGTACTGGACCTCGATCCCTTCGGCGACGCGGTTCCAGGCGTCGGTCTCCAGGTCACGGCGGCAGCCGGCTATCTCCAGCCGGGTGAACGGATGCTGGAGCAGCGCATCCTGGAGGATGGGCGTGGTATAGACAGGCTTGGAAAGGCGCTTGCAGATGGAGCCCAGGTTGCGGATGTGGTCGCCGTGGTCGTGGGTGACGATGACGCTCTGGAAGCAGTCAAAGTCCAGTCCGTGACTTTCCAGGACTTTCTTCATCCGGCGGATGCTGACTCCCGCGTCGATGAGTACGCCTGAAACGGCACATCCCTCCTCCTCGTGGAGGAGCAGATAACAATTGCCGCAACTGCCGCTGGAAAAACTCAGGAAGCGCATCAGTTCCGTTCCTCCTCGCAATACCGGGAGATCACGTTGTAGGCGTCGCCGATGCCGAGTTCGCCGGCACGGGACAGGTCAATGCAGCCTTTCTCCTTGTCTTTCAGATAGATGAGGACCAGTCCCCGGTTGAAGTAGGCTTCGCCCATGTACGGGTACAGGGCGATCGCCTTTCCGTAACTGTCGATGGCGTTCACCAGTTGCTGGGACAGGCAGTAGAGATTGCCCAGGTTGAACTGGATATAGGGCATCGCCGGCTGGATGGCCGCCGCCTGCTCCATGTCGGCGAGCGCCTCCGAATAGTCGTAGTGGCTGGTCACCTGTTCGCGGACGCGGGCGCGGGTGTTGCCCTTGTCATCCATCGTCAGGGTCTGGACATTGGATTCGATGGAAGCGATGAAGTCGATCATCTCCGCGCGCAGGACGGCACGGTTCATATAGTAGAACGCCTTGTAATAGCGGTCATACCGGTCGTCCCCGTCCTCCGAGGCAATGGCGCGGTCGTAATGCGTCTGCGCCGCATTGTACTGCTTCTGGTCCAGTTCGGCGAGCGCCAGGAGGAACTCCCGGGTGGCACCACCGGCATTCCCGCCGTACAGCACCTGGTCCAGGGTCTCCTGCGAGGGCCCGGGCACCTGGGAGGCATCGGCCGTCACGGTCACGGGCAGCGGAAGCCCGGCGTAGAAACGGTCCATGAGCGGATTCTCGTACCGGTGCTCGAGGGCGTAGTTCGTATCGTCCCGGCCGGCCGCGAGGACGAACTTGTAGAGCGGCTTGAGGTTGATGTCCACGTCGCGGTGCTGGAGCATCTCGTCGTCGAAGTCATGCTTCGCGAACTCGGCGTCCAGGGTCAGGAGGGAACTGTATTTCTTGGTGGTGTCCGCAAACTCGGCGGCGCCGGAGGCGTTCTTGGCGCGGTATTCCGCGACCTTGCGCCGGCCGGTCTTGTAGTCCTCCCGCGAGGCGCGTGTCATGCCCAACTGGAGTTCCGCGTAAGCGCGGTTCATGTAGGCCTTCGCGAAATCGGGATAGAGTTCGATGGCCTTGTTGTAATCGGCCAGGGCATCGTCCCAGCGGCCCATTTCCAGGAAGAAGCCGGCGCGGTTGAAGTACGCCAGCACGTTGTTCGGGTTGATGTTGATGACCCGGTCCATGTCCGACAGCGCGGCGGGGAAATCCCCCACCTGGGCCGAAATGAGGCTGCGGTTGTACAGGGTGAGCGCATTGCCGGGCTCGTGCCGGAGGACGGTGTTCAAGTCCGCCATCGCTTCGTTCAGATGGCTCTGCTCGGAATGGAGGATGGCCCGGTGGAAATAGGCCAGGGTGTTGGTGGTGTCCAGTTCGATGGCCTTGTCCATGTCCTGGATCGCGGATTCGTAGTCCCCCTGCTCCGCCAGCAGGCGGCCGCGGCGGATGTAGCCCTCGGGTTCGAACCGGTCGATCTTGATGGCCTTGTTATAGTCGTTCACCGCCTTGAGCGTGTCGCCCAGGAAGAGGTAGGAGGCGCCGCGGTTCAAATAGGCCGACGGATCCTTGGGTTCCTGGCGGATATACTTGTCGAAGTCCTTGACGGCAGGCTCGAACTGCCGGCTGAGGAAGTAGGTGACGCCCCGGGTGAAATATAGGCCGGATGAGCCGGGACGGAGTTCAATCGCCTTCTCCAGGTCTTTCAGGGCGTCCTCGTAGTCCCCGAAGCGGCTGGCGGTGATAGCCCGGTAATGGTAGCCGGAGGTGAAGACGGGGTTCAGGCGGACGGCCGTGTTGAAGTCCGTCCGGGCGCCGCGGATGTCGCCCAGGTTGTACTTGGCGATGCCGCGGTAGAAGAAGGTCCAGTAGTCCGTCGTGTCCAGTTGGGCGAGGACGTTGAAGTTGGAGAGCGCCTCCGCCAGGTGTCCTTCCGCCAGGGCGTTGCGGCCCCGGAACATGAAGACGTCCTTGTCATACTGCGCACGGGCGGTAAGCCCGCCGCACAGCACGGCCAGGAGGCAGAAGAGCAGTTTTCTCAAACACTTCATCCAGATAAATTTTCAAATGACGGCTGAAATGGCTAACTTCGCACTAATTTACAAAGATAAGCATTTATCGTGCCCTTTGGACGGATGACCGGAAAATTTTTGCATACCTGCCTCCTGCTGCTGATCTCGGCGGCTTTTGCCCAGGCCCAGTCCACGGGTTACTTCATCAGCGCCCGGAACGCCGAGCACCTGGCCGATGAAGCCGGGCTCCGCGCCCGGGTGGAGTTCCTCTCGGACAGCCTCTGCACCGGCCGGGCCTCCGGCACTCCGGGAGCCATCCACGCGCAGGCGTACATCGCCCGGGAGTTCGCCGGCCTCGGCCTGAAACCGTCCGAGACCTGGTTCCGCGGCTTCCGCACCCTCTCCGGCGCACCGGCCCACAATGTCGTGGGCTTCCTGCCCGGCAGCGGGGACAAGTACGTGGTCGTCGCCGCGCATTACGACCATATCGGCACCCTTTCCGGCACCCTGTATCCCGGTGCGGACAGCAACGCCTCCGGCGTCGCCTCCCTCCTCCTGCTGGCCCGTATGTTCCAGCACCTGAAGGAACTGGGGAAGACCTATTCCCATAACCTCATCTTCGTCGCCCTGGACGGGAAGGAGCAGAGCCTGAGCGGCTCGCACCATCTCTGGAACGAGATCGCCGGCGGGCGGCTCATCGACCCGGTCCGGCACGTTCCCGTCAGGCCGTCGGATATGGACCGCATGGTCAACATCGACCAGGTGGGCGGCACCGAGGCTCCGATCCACCCTAACCGGCCCGATTACCTGATCATGCTCTGCGAACCCGCGGACGGGCGCCGGGACGCCCTGCTCATCGCCAACCAGAGTCCGGAAGTGTCCATGGACCTGGGCTTCGACTATTACGGCAGCAAGGATTTCACCCGCGTGTTCTATCGCTCCATCAGTGACCAGAAGCCCTTCCTGGAGCATGGCATCCCGTCCGTGATGTTCACCTCCGGCATCACCCTCCGCAACAACAAGGTGACGGACGATGCGGATTCCCTGGACTATGGCATCCTCCGCCGCCGCGTCCTCGCGATGTTCTACTACCTGGTGCGGGTGATATGAGCCGAGCCCTTTCCTGGCTGGTTTCCGGACTGCTGCAGGTGTGGCAGTTTCCCCAGAATCTCATCGGTGTGGTATTCGGCTGCTTCCTGAAAGGGAAACGACGCCTCTCCGGCATCGACGGCATCCCGCCGGAAATCCGCCTTGTGAGCGCCAGAAACATGCGCGGTGGAATCTCCCTGGGGAATTTCGTCTATCTCCGGCCGCCGGTCTATGAAAGGATGGCCCGGCACGAGTACGGCCACTGCCTCCAGTCCCGCCTGCTGGGCCCGCTGTACCTGCCGGTCATCGGCCTCCCCTCCCTCCTCTGGGCCATCTGGTGGCACCCCGGGCGTCCCGTCGGGTATTATTCCTTCTATACCGAGCGCTGGGCGGACCGTCTGGCGGGCATTGAAAGGAATCACCGCTGATTGTTCAGCGGGGATGTTTGGGAAGGTCTCGGGGGGACGGCTAAAAGAAGTTCTCGGTCTTGACCTCCACGGCGGGATTGACTTTCCGGATCTGTGCGACAATCTTTTCGGCATTCTCCCGCGATGTCCGGATATCCAGGAACCCCACCCCGGTGTCGTGCAGGAAGAGGGAGCGGAACCGGCCCTTCCTATTCACCTTGTAGGTCGCTGTCTTGATCTGGGATATCTTGAGCGGGTATTTCTTCTGCCGGTTGTCCGTGATGGTGTCCGCCTCCTCATCGACGGTGAGGGTAATGAGTTTGTACTGCCCATAGAACATCGCCCCATAAAGCAGCAGGAAGGAGGCAATATAGAGGGACAGTCGGACCCCTTCGTTCCTGGAAATCTCTAGGATGTAGATGAGAAAGAATATAATCCCTAGCACAACGGCCGCGATCGACGACCACTTGATGAGCCCGGGACGGGCGGTATTGGAATAGACGGTTTTCATCTTGTCGCTGGAAACTGACTGGTTTTCTTTAGTCGTCTCTTTCGTAAAATAGGACCTCCACCTGTGAAGTGAAGGCCCTAGGGATTGGTTGTTATTCAGTGTAAACGGGGCGGATAGCGAATCCGAAGCAACGCTCAAGGCTGCAACAGCCCGGGCTTGAAGAATTGAACCAAAAACCATATGAACAGGTCTGGGAATCTCTGTAACCGGTCAAAGACCAATAGTACCCTTCAGAACCTGCAGAACTGAGGCTCTGCCAGAACCAAACACCTGCGGCGGGAAGGAAGATGGACTTGTCTGTAAATCCGGGTTTTTTACTCGTTACGGTAAAACCACCCACGCCGTTTTGCTGTGTCCAGACAAAAGAACAGTTCGATGTCAATTCCTCCCACTCTTGATCTGTAGGCATCCTCCATTTGTCACCAAGGTTTACCTGAGCGGCATCATCCTCCGGATCTAGGGTGATTTTACCATCTGTGAAACCATTATAGCCGTATGCCGCATCGGAACAATATTTTGTCAGCGTTGTTTCCGACCCCATTGCCCACTTGTAGTGCATCCAGTTATACCCGTACGGCTTTTCCGGTTTCCATACCAGCGGGTCGAGACTGCTGTAATTAGGCTCCGTCTCACCCCAGGCAAAAAAGTCACCATACTCCTCCGGCTTCGTCGCACCCAGGTTGAACGATGCCCACTTAAGACCGGAGGGAAGGCCCATGTCAATGGCTTCTGGGACTGGGGTACGAATGGCCTGGATCCGGTCGGAATAGAAACCCCAGATTCCGTCGTTGAGGTAAATGTCCATGCTACCACCCGGCACATAGATCGGGCAGTCGCCGGTCTTCTCGAACATCCTGGAATTCCTCATCGTAGTCGGGTTTGGAGGAAGGTTTTCGAAATTACCATATCTGTAATCAGCGTCGTAACTGAAAACGGAAGGGGGAGTCGCTGGTAGAACAGTGACTTGCGTCAAACTCGCACAGCCGCTGAATTCGTAATCCCCCATGACCCTCACGCTCTCCGGAATCGTGATTTCCTTCAGGCTGGTACAACCCTGGAAGAGGCCGACGCCCATCGTTGTCAGCGTGGTCGGAAGTGTAACTTCTTCCAAGGCGGTGCAATCCGTGAATGCGCGCCAATGGATATAGTCGACACCTTCCGGGACGGTAACGGAACGGAGATTCGCGCAACCACCGAAGGCAAAGGTATTGATTTCGGTCACCCCTTCCGGAATGAAGGAATTCTGGCAGCCGATGATGAACTTGCTGTCGGCCGTATGGATGATGGCGTTGCAGCCGTTCCGGGAATCATACTCCGGGTTGCCGGGGGCGACTGTGATGGACGTAATATTGGGGCAATAGGCGAAATTACCGTAATCGATGTACGTGACGGTCTCGGGAAGGAATACTTCAGTCAAATTCGGACAATCATTGATGGACCAGGAATAAATCTTGGTCAGGCTGGGAGGAAGGACCAGATGCTCCAACCCGCATGAGCCGAATGCGTTATCATTCATCGAGCCTACCATTCCGGGGAGACTGATCTCGGATAACGTGGTACAATTGAAGAAAGCGGAATAGCCAAGTTCCATGACCGGTCCGTCAAAAGTCATGACGCCCTTGCCGTCAGCATACTTGTTGGAAACGAGGCTGGCCCCGAAAACATCCGGGGCATAGGGGGTTACTACCTGCCCGTCCGAAGATGCATACCAGATCTCGTTCAGCGGCTGCCTGCCCAAGATCCGGGAGGCATACTTATTCCACGCTGTGACATACTCATCGACGACACCTGCCGGGACGTAGATCGGGCAGTCACCCGTATTGGCGAAGGCATCTTCTCCGATGACAGGAGGTGTGGTGGAAGTCACCGTGATGGACTGAAGATTCGTACAACCGTTGAATGCGTTGTCGCCGATGTCGGCGATGTTCTCCGGAATGATAATCGAATTGAGTTCCGTACAGCCGGCGAAGGTCCCTTCCTCGATCCGGGTCAGCCCGGTGAAGAACACGAGTTCGTCAAAGGAAGTGATGCCGGTGCCCGCAAAGATGCTTGCCTTCTCGTCTGTGGAACGGGTCTCCGCCTTGTCCACCAGGAAGGAAAGGACGACCGCCGCTTCCCGGTAAGAGAGTTTGCCATCCTCGTTGGAGTCAAAATACTTGACGACGATGGATTCCACCAGTTCGTCCTTGAACGCGATGTTGTTGTCCGAGACGGTGGAATAGTCAGCCCCCTCATCGGCGTGGGACAACTGACCGAAAATGCCCCGCTTGATGGTAACCGGTTTGTCGAACACCCGCAGTCCAACCTTGTCGGCCTTCTGGAAATGGAGCGTGAAGCCCTTCTCCAGCGCACCGGGTACGGCTGCGATATAATACCAGGTATCAGTCGCAAAAGTATCACCTTCCGAAGGGATGAGGGAAATCGAGGTCTTCCCATCAATGACGTCCAGGATGGCCGGTTTACCGCCCTGGAAGCCGACTGTCACCTTTCCGGCAAGGACTTCGCCGTCCATGCCCGTCAGGACAACGCGCTGGATTCCTTCTTCCGACAGAGAGAAGCGGATACCGCCACCCACGTTGTAGAACTGGAGTTCCGTGGTCGTAGCGTGTGCCACCGAAAGGTTGACACCCTTCCCGAATGAACCGGCCCGCGCTTCCTGCTCCGAAGGGAGGACCGTCGTAATGGACGTTCCGTCCAGGATAGCGGTCTCGGCATAGGGATAAACCGCCCATAGGTCCATGCCCTCCGTCCACGCATCTTTCCCGAGCGTACCCTGGAAGGTTGCGTCGGGGGCCGATGCCGCGATGTCCGTGACGAATTTCCCTGACTTGCCTCCGGAAAAGACGCTGATAGCGTCACCAGGCTCCCAGTACACGTGCGTCTCATCTTCCACGATGGTCTTCGTTTCCGCGGGGCTCTCCGTCTTCGCCACCAGCGTCAGATCCGCCTTGGAAAAGTCGAACTCCTCATACCGTGTGCAGGCCGCGAGAGTAAAGATGGCGGCCATCCCCAAAAAGAATAGTTTCTTCATGATCCTGTCCTCCATCGGTTAATCCCAGTCTTCATATCCGATATCTTCGTTGCCTCCTGGGATGGTGCTGTCGCAGATGACATTCTCCAGATTCGTTTCGATAATACGCAAGGCCGGGATTTGGTAGTCCTTCCTTGACTCGCTTAGTGTGTAGTTCATCATGATGCGGTTAGCGTTGATGTACAAAAATACGAAAAAGAATGGAAAATGATTCGCATTCGGGGAACTGATTATCATTTACTTGGCCGTAGGTATGCATCCGTTTCGAAGAATCGGGTTGGAAACATGGGTTCACGTCGATTGCAATAACGGAAGCAAGTCGCCTCCTGAATAATCAAGATTGATGTCAGGGAGTGGGAAAACATCTTACGGTGTGCGCCGTATTTCTGGTTACGGATTCAGCACCCGGCCTCGATATGGTCTGGCACACTTTCGTCGTTTCAGGGCCCATATCGTGGCCGACCCCACTTCCGTGATCCGGGGTCGGCCACGTTTCGACGCATAGAAGGCAGGTTTCGTGGAAGAGTGATGTTGGTCGTCTGGTGAAGGTCCTATGGATTGGTTGTCATTCAGCGCAGACGGGCGAATGGAAAGAGTATCGAGATAAAAGGAATCCAGGGGCTTCAGGAAATGATCTTTACGCTGATCAAGGCTCTCATCTGGTCCCGGTCACTCTCCGTACTCACCGTATTCACAACCTATGTTTTCCGCATGGACGCGGTCCACCAGGTTTCCGTGCGGATCGAACAACTGGATGGTACCAACACCATTACCACCGTTCCAGAGGCGGTTGTGGCGACGGGCGCCGTCGGGAGATTCGTAATTGACAAGGAGCATATCTTTTTTCTCACAGGTGATATCCGTGACCATGCGGCCGGATGTGCTGCGCTGCTCGACATGCCAGACGATCTGCGTTTCGGTCTCCCGACAGTCGAAATCCGTATGGACGAGGGTCCATGCCTTGGAGAAATTGAATTCGTAAGGCGTCCCCTCATACCAGAAAGCCGACAAGAGTTTGCGCGGAAGGGCCAGAGGACCGATTTTCGGCCGCCCGCCACCGATGTCGAACACACTGTCCGACAGTTTCTTACCGGTGATTTCACTGGTAAGGTTGTTAGAAGACAGCCAAACCCAGGGTGAAGTGAAGTCCCTACCCCAGTTCTTGTCAGCATATCCATAGCAGTCTTCCGGGCGCACGATATACTTCCGTCCATTCCAGATAATCTCGCCCTCGAACTCCGATTTCATCCCTTCGGCATGCCAGAACATCTCGAAAGCCTCGGCATGGCGGAATAGGTCATCGGCTCCGAATCCCACGTTGAAGGCGGTTATCTTGCGGATTATCAGATTCCAGGACATCTCCCCGTCGGCACACATCCATTCGGGATGACCGGCGGAACCTTCGACTTTCACATGTCCGTAAGTACGGTCCTCCGTCAGGAAACAGTCATCGGCCTCCACACTGAACGGAACACCCCAATCGACTTTGACCCGGTTCCAACCCCAGAACCGGTGTAACTGCGCTGCCCCTTCGCCCCAGGCGCCGGCCTTCACCATCAGATAAGACGGCTTTTGCGGTTTCCCCGGAATCTGTCCGAAAATAGGTTCATCCCCGCCCAAAGCGGGATTGCAAAGGAAAAACTCGATGAAGAACGGCCTGGCCTCCCCTGTCTCCGCATCATGCCCCGTAAACGAATGCCACCACCAGTCATATCCCTGATGCGCCTGCACCCCGAACAACTGGCACGCATCCCGGGCGATATCATGCTTGTTAAATCCTTTCATAGTTCTCCCATCGATTAACGCTTCAAATTTAGGCATTCGCTGGAGAATTGCCAAATCCTGGTGAACGTAGGGGCGAAAATGGCCGTTTTCGCCCCGCGATTGGGTGAAACGGCCAATGCAGGGGCACGGAGGCCCGGTTTTGCCCCGCGATTGCATCCGATGATCCTCGGAGGGACGGAAAGGGCTGTTTTTGCCCCTACATCAGGGAGAAGTGACTGGGCATTAAAACAAAGAATCCGGGCCGGAAGGGCTCGGATTCTTTCGTCTGGATGACTGGACTTGAACCAGCGACCTCCTGGTCCCTAACCAGGTGCGCTACCAACTGCGCTACATCCAGAGGTCCTTTTTTCAAAGGGATTGCAAATATCGGTATTCTATTCCGAAAAAACAAGAGGAAGGGGCACTATTTTTCGATTGGATCGGAAAGGGGCGCGCAATTCATCCCCCATCACACCTCCTGCTTCGGCGTGGTCAGGGCTTCCTGACGGGCTTTGAGGGCCGATTTTAGGGCGGAGGCGGCACGGAGACGCCGGACGGGGCCGTTGACGACGGCGAAGGTGCCCAGGTCTTCTTTCAGTTCGTCGGGTGTGAAACTGGGATAAAGGCGGGCCAGTTCGGTGGCGAAGAGGTCGAGGCGATCTCCTACGCCGAGGGGGTATTCTTCGCCGAAGAAGCGCTCGGACCAGCGGAAGAAGGCGAGACGGGAGCGGACTTCCTTTTCAATCACGGCAGGGTCGGTGGAAGGAGCCGGGGGGGTATAGCCGATGCGCTCGCGGCGGGCCGAGCGGACGCCGGTCCTGCGGGCGGCCGTGAGGATCACGGCGTGGCCCATGCCGGCGGCCTCGGAATCTTCCGCAAAGGCATCCCGGAGGGCCTTGGCTCGGAAGACGAAGGAGGAGATGGGCGCTGCTCCCCCATCGACGAAGACCTCCGTGAAAATGCGGTCCGGACGCATCCGGAGTTTCCATTTCCGGTTCGGGGCGGCCAGGTTCCAGTGGAAGGCGTCATAGGAGTCATGGTCGTCGATGCAGCGGGACATCCGCTTCACGCTCGTCTCGTTGAAATCGACACCCGGGAGCAGGAAGCAGATCCATTCCGCATCGG
This sequence comes from Bacteroidales bacterium, assembly GCA_017530725.1. Lineage (GTDB taxonomy): Bacteria > Bacteroidota > Bacteroidia > Bacteroidales > UBA932 > Cryptobacteroides. Next base: position 17,286 of record JAFXMA010000012.1, on the reverse strand, counting down.
GAGCGGCATCCAGGCAACTCTTCCACAGGGGCTGCCCGGCCTGCTCCATCGTCCGGACGGAAACCGGGAAAAGGTGCTCGAAATCGGGCAGGACGGAGCGGACGGCCTCGGAGCCGGCCAGGTCCACGATGACGGCGCTGAGGGAGGCGCCTTTCTGGAAGGAAAGCATCGAAAGGGTCCGGTGGAGAGAGTCGAGGTTCCGGGCCGGAATGACGAAGGTGATCTGGGCCATAAGCAACGGTTTAGTCTTTGCAAAGATAGCGAAAATGCTTAAATTTGTAAGATAAAAAACGCGCCTTCAGATGCACGACTTTTTCAAGATGATGAGACAGTACGCTTCCCCGTACAAGGGTTACCTGGCCGGGGCGGTGATCCTGAACATCCTGTCCGCCGTCTTCAACATCTTCTCCTTTGCCGTCATCGTTCCGCTGCTGAACATCCTGTTCAAGGTGGATGCGGTCCGGTATGCCTTCATCCCCTGGGATACCGCCGACATGCGGTTCAAGGACATCCTCGTGAACAACGCCTACTGGTTCGTGTCCGATTTTTCCGCCAACCATGGCGCCGTCACCGCCCTGCTCCTGCTGTGCGGGGTGATGATCTTCTTCACGGCCCTCAAGACTTCCTGCTACTTCGGGTCCGCCGCCGTGATGATCCCCATCCGCACCGGCATCGTCAAGGACATCCGCAACCGCATCTACAACAAGATACTGGCCCTGCCCATCGGCTTCTTCTCCCAGGAGCGCAAGGGCGACATCATCGCCCGGATGAGCGGCGACGTCAATGAGGTGGAGACCTCCATCACGGCCTCCATCGAGATGCTCATCAAGGATCCGATCCTGATCCTGTTCTACTTCAGCATCCTCGTTTTCCTGAGCCCCGAGATGATGATCGTGATGCTCACCTTCGTCCCGGCCTTCATCTGGATCATGGGCGTGATCGGCAAGCAACTCAAGCGGCAGTCCCTGGAGGCGCAGACCCTCTGGAGCGACACGATGGCCCAGGTGGAGGAAACCCTGGGCGGTCTCCGCATCGTCAAAGCCTTCAACGCGGAGAAGAAGATGTCCTCCCGCTTCGAATCCGTCACCGACCGGATGCGGCGCAAGGTGAACCGGGTGAACACCCGGCAGGCATCGGCCCATCCGGTAAGCGAATTCCTGGGAACGGTGATGATCATGGCGGTCCTCGCCTTCGGCGGCTACCTCATCATCCGGGGCAAGGGCCTGTTCGGCGGCACCTTCATGGACGCCTCCCAGTTCATCTTCTTCATGATCATCCTCTATTCCGTGATCGAGCCCATCAAGGAACTCTCCCGTGCCACCTACGGCATCCCGAAGGGACTCGCGTCGATGGAGCGCATCAACCGGATCCTGGAAGCCGAGAATCCCATCACCGAGAAGGAGCATCCGCTGGGAATCAGCGAATTCACTGACAAGATCGTCTTCGAGGGCGTCACCTTCTCCTACGAGAGCGGGCGGCAGGTCCTGAAAGGCGTGGACCTGGAGATTCCCCGCGGCAAGATGGTCGCCATCGTGGGCGAGTCCGGTGCCGGGAAATCCACCCTCGTGGACCTCATCCCCCGCTTCTACGACGCCGACGGCGGGCGGATCACCATCGATGGAAAGGATGTCAGGGACATCAGGATCAAGGATCTCCGTGCCCTGATGGGGAATGTGAACCAGGACCCGATCCTGTTCAACGACACCATCTTCAACAACATCGCCTTCGGCGTGGAAGGGGCCACCGAGGAACAGGTCATCGCCGCCGCGAAGATCGCCAACGCCCATGACTTCATCATGGAGAAGCCCGAAGGCTACCAGACCAACATCGGAGACCGCGGGACGAAACTTTCCGGCGGCCAGCGCCAGCGCCTGTCCATCGCCCGGGCCATCCTCAAGAACCCGCCCATCCTGATCCTGGACGAGGCCACGGCTTCCCTGGACACCGAATCCGAACGCATCGTCCAGGACGCCCTGGACCGCCTGATGTCCAGCCGCACCACCATCGCCATCGCCCACCGCCTGTCCACCATCAAGAATGCCGACGAAATCGTCGTCATGCACGAGGGACAGGTCGTCGAGCGGGGCCGGCACGAGGAACTCATCGCCCTGGACGGCTATTACAAGAAACTGAACGACATGCAAGCCCTATGAGAACACTTGATATTCCCCTCATCGCCGACTTCGAGGAAGTCGACCTGGACACCGCCCTCGAACTCGAAGGCGCCCGTTTCCAAGTGGACCAGGTGAACTGGCCCGCCGCATTCCCGTACGCTCCCCTTTGCGCGGGCCGCATCGCCCGCACCGAGGACGCCCTCGTGGTGGATTTCCGCGTGAGCGGCCTGGACCTCCGCGCCCTGAACACGGAGGACAACGGCTCCCAGTGGGAGGACAGTTGTGTCGAGGTCTTCATCGAGAATCCGGATGGGAGCGAATACTACAACTTCGAGATCAATCCCATCGGCAAGATTCTGGCGGCGAAAGGCCCGGGGCGCGCCGACCGCGTGAAACGCCCCGCCGAGGAGATGGAAGAAATCCTCCGCATCGCCCGTTTCGAGGGGCCGCAGGAGTACACCGGCGGCATCTGGGACTGGCGCGTGACGGTGCTCATCCCGTTCGGACTCGTGGGTGTGGACCCGGAAAACCTTCCGGAGAAACTGCGCGCGAATTTCTACAAGTGCGGTGACAAGACCGCCCATCCGCATTTCCTGAGTTGGAACCCCGTGGGTACCCCCTCCCCTGACTTCCACCGGCCTGAGTTCTTCGGTGAACTGATTCTCCGATGACCCGCCGGCAACTGATCATAGCCCGTATCCTGTTCGTGGCATACCTCGCCACGGTGGCCTTCCTGTGCTTTGGCAAATTCGACAGTTCCCAGGATGTGCCGAAGGTGTTATGGGGCATCCCCACCGACAAGATCGTCCACTTCCTGATGTTCCTCCCTTTCCCGGTGCTGGCCTATTTCGCTTTCGACCGCTTCTCGGAGAAGTTCTGGTCCTCCATCCTGTGGATGTCCGTCGCCTTCCTCGCCGGTTGCGCCTTCGCCGCCGGTACCGAATGGGTCCAGTCCTACCTCGCCTACCGGACAGGCGATCCGGCCGATTTCAAGGCGGATTTCCTGGCCATCACCGCCGGCACCGTCATCGTCCTCTTCCTCTACTTCCTGAAACATAGAAAATGATGCGTAAGTTCCTCGTCCTCGTCACCCTGCTCCTGTCCTTCCTCCCCCTTGGAGCCCAGACCGCCAAGGAATTCAAGCCCGCCGCCGACTCGCTCCGGGCCCGCCTCAAGCGGCGGACCACGGTGGACACGTCCCTGAAACTGACCAGGGTAGCCAAACGGGGGACGACGCTGGACTTCCATTTCAGCAAGGAACTCGGGGACTACCCCTGGAAGGCGGAGGATGTCGAATGGTTCCGCAAGCAACTGCTGGACCTGTACCCCTCCCCTTACCGGTCCTATGCCCTGGGAGACATCTATGCCGAACGAAGGAACCTCACCATCCTGCCGATGCCCAAACTCACATCGAACGGCCGCCCGGCAGAGACGGCGCTCCGCACCGGCGATCCGCGGTCCAAGGTGCCGCTCGTACGCACCGATGAGCGCTGGTCCCGCGGCCTTTCCGGCCGGCACATCGCCCTCTGGCAGAGTCACGGCCGCTATTATGAGGCCAAGACGGACCGTTGGGAGTGGCAGCGCGCAGCGACCTTCCGCACCGTGGAGGACATGTACACGCAGAGTTACGTCCTCCCCTTCCTCATTCCGATGCTCGAGAACGCCGGCGCCTGCGTCATGACTCCGCGTGAGCGGGACGTCCAGAGTTGGGAGGTCATCTGCGACAACGATCCTTCCTTCCATGGAGAGCGCACCGGAAAGATGCGCCGCACCGGTCATTTCAAGGAGACCGGGACCTGGGGTGACGCAGGAGCGGGTTTCGCCGATACGAAACCCGTGTACAGCATCTATGAGAACCCGTTCGAGGCCGGTACGGCCCTGATGTGCGAGACGGTGACCGGCGAAGCGTCGCATCCGAAGGCATCTGCCACCTGGCGGCCGGAGATTCCGGAGCGGGGCGAATATGCCGTCTATGTCTCCTACCGTTCCTTTGCCAACAGCACCACCGACGCCGTCTATACCGTCCGTCACCTGGGCGGCGAAAGCGTATTCCACGTGAACCAGCGCATGGCCGGCAGCACCTGGGTCTATCTGGGCACCTTCACTTTCGCGGAAGGCGACGAGGGATACGTCCGCCTGACGAACGAGAGTTCGGCCGCCGGCATCGTCAGTGCCGACGCCGTGAAATTCGGCGGCGGCATGGGCAAGATCGAGCGCGGAGGGAACCTGTCCGGCCTCCCCGCCTTTGCGGAAGGAGCCCTGTACAGCATGCAGTGGTACGGCATCGACACGCACCTGTTCGACGACTGGGAAGACGACTATACCCGGGATTTCGCGGGTCGTGGGAAATGGGTCACGCACCTGGCCGGCGGATCGCGGGCCAATCCCGGGATGTCCGGCCGGCGCGTGCCTTTCGACCTGTCCTTCGCCTTCCACAGCGACGCGGGCGTCACCCAGAACGACTCCATCATCGGCACCCTGGGTATCTACACCCTGCAGGCCGACAACAGTGACGACCTCCCGAACGGAGAATCCCGCATGAACGGGCGGCTCCTCACCGATTTCGTGCAGACGCAGGTTGTCAACGACATCCGGAAAGGCTTCGAGCCCAAGTGGTCCCGCCGGCAGACCTGGGACCGTTCCTACAGCGAATCCCGCACGACGTCCGTCCCCGCGATGCTGCTGGAACTGCTCTCGCACCAGAATTTCGCCGACATGAAATACGGCCTGGATCCGAACTTCCGGTTTACCGTATCCCGTTCGGTCTATAAAGGGATCCTGAAGTACCTGAGCGCCCGGTACGGCTGCTCATACGCGGTCCAGCCCCTGCCGGTGAAGAACTTCGCCGCCGAGTTCCTCGACGGGAAAGCCGTGCTCAGTTGGGAGGACACCAAGGATCCCGACGAACCGACGGCCACCCCGACCGGCTACTACCTTTTCACGCGCGAGGATGACGGCGCCTTCGACAACGGCGTGCAACTCGAGGACGTGGCCAAGGACGGAAACCGGCTGTCGGTGACCGTACCCATCCGGAAAGGACGGCTGTACAGTTTCCGGATCGTCGCCTTCAATGACGGCGGCAAGAGTTTCCCTTCCGAGACGCTGGCCGTCGGAACTCCGGGCGAAGACAGCAAGAAAGTACTGATCGTCAATAACTTCACCCGCATCTCCGCACCGGCATGGTTCGACACCCCCAGTTACGGCGGCTTCATGGACAACATCGACAGCGGCGTCCCGTACATCCGCGAGATCAACTTCGTGGGCGAACAGAACCAGTTCGACCGGACCAAGGCCTGGACCGACGACGACAATCCCGGCTTCGGCGGATCCTTCACCAACCGGGGCGGACGGATCGTCGCCGGCAACACCTTCGACTATCCGGCCATCCATGGCCGCATCCTCCTCGCCGCCGGATTCACCGTCTGCTCCGTCAGCACGGACTGGTTCCAGACGATGGATCCCGCCGGCTATGCGGCCGTCGATATCATCTGCGGCAAGCAGGTCACCACGAAAATCGGCCGGGGCGCCGTTCCGGACCGCTACACCGTATTTCCCGCCGCGATGCAGGACGTCCTCCGGAAATATGCGGCCGGAGGCGGTTCCATCCTCGTCTCGGGTGCGTACATCGGCACGGACGCCTGGGATCAGGTGTATCCCGGGACTTACCCCGTCAAGGGAGCCGCCCAGATGCAGGCATTCATCCGGGAAGTCCTCGGGTACAAGTGGGTGACCAATTTCGGCGATGTCACGGGCATCGTCGAGCCCAAAGCAGGCGCCGCCATCCAGTTGAGCGACCCGATCCGGTACAACCGCCTGTTCAGCGAACAGGTGTACCGGGTCGAGAACCCCGATGGCATCGAGCCCGCCAGCGACAAGGCGGAGACCTTCCTCCGCTATGCCGGGACGGACATTCCTGCCGCCACGGTCTTTGACGACGGGAAACACCGTGCCGTCGCCTGCGGCTTCCCGCTCGAGGCGCTCACGACGGAAGGGACCCTGGAGGAGATACTCCGGGTCTCGATGAAATTCCTGGTTCCTTAGGGATCCTTACAGTTTTCCGACCTTCTTCATCGCCGAACGGCGGTATTCGGAAGGGGTCATTCCCGTGCTCTTGCGGAAGAAGCGCGTGAAATAGGACGGATCGTCCACCCCGATGGCCAGGGAGACGTCGCTGATGGAAAGATTCCCCTCCTTGAGCAGGGATTTGGCCCAGTTCACCCGGGAAATTTCCACCCAATCCATCGCGCTGTGGCGCGTCTGGGTGCGGACGAGTTTGTTCAGGTAACTGGGCGAAATGCCCAGCCGCTCCGCATAGCCCGACACCGAATCCAGCACCTGTTTCCGGTCGAACAGCATTTCGAAGAAACGGATCACGAGGGGGTGGGACTTCACCTCGGTCTGCGATTTCATCATGTAGAGGATCAGGTCGAAGGCGCGGGTGATGTAGCCTTCATCCCCGCGGGCCAGGGCGGCCGTGAGCCGGTCCATGACCTGGGCGACGAAAGTGGCGCCGTCGAACCAGAATGTACGGATGACGGGCTGGCCGGAAGTGATGATCGAGTAAGAGACGTCCCGCAGGGCGGACAGTTGGAAACTACCCGTATAACCCACCAGATCCTTGAAGTAATTCACGGAGACGGTCATGCCCTCCGGAACCAACAGGAACTGGCCGGCCTGGCACAGGACGGGATGCCCGTCGATGTCTGCGAGGATCTCGCCTTCCATCAGGAACAGGAAGGAATATCTGGGGACGGTCGTCTTGGGAATCAGCGTAGCCTCCACGGGGAGTGACGTTTCCAAGTGTTTGATATAAAAAGGAAACTGGCGCCAGTCTCCCGGTTTTTCCCAATAGGGAATAACTCTTTTCATAAGAAATGCAGTTATTAAAATGCAGTTATTATTTACAAATATACAAAATAAAGGCGGTTTTTGTTATATTTGTGTCATGGAAAAAAATGATTCCATTCTTCGGGACCTCGGAAAATCCCTTCGCGTTAAACTCAGGGAATCCTTGTTCTCCGTCGTGCCGGTAAGCCTGTTGGTATTCCTGCTTTCGGTAACTCCCTGGGTGGACATCACCCGGGACGAACTGCTGGTCTTCGCCGGTGCAGCCATCCTGCTCATCGTCGGAATCAGTCTTTTCAACCTGGGCGCAGACCAGGCGATGACCCCGATGGGCCAGCACATCGGCGAAGGTCTCACCCGCTCCAAGAAACTGGGCATCCTCCTCACCATCAGTTTCGTGATGGGCCTGCTCATCACCGTGGCGGAGCCGGACCTGTCGGTCCTGGCCGGGCAGGTCAGCGCCGTGATGAACGGGACGCTGCTCATCGCGACGGTGGGCTTCGGCGTCGGCCTTTTCCTCCTCATCGCAGTCCTCAAGATCGTCTTCCACCTGGACCTCACCAGCATCCTGCTGTTCTTCTACCTGGCCCTGTTCTGCCTCGCCGCCCTGCTGCTGGACACCGGGAAAGGCAGTTTCCTGCCCCTCTCCTTCGACTCTGGCGGAGTGACCACCGGCCCCATTACCGTGCCCTTCATCATGGCCCTCGGCGTGGGCATCGCGCTCACCGTAGGCGGACGGAACGCCCGGGAGAACAGTTTCGGACTCATCGCCCTGTGCTCGGTAGGCCCCATCACGGCCGTACTCCTGCTGTCTCTGTCGGCCTCCGGAAGCCCTTCCTTCGCGATTCCTGACTATTCCATGGCTTCGGTCCTGGACGAAGGTGTCTGGAACCTGTTCGGCGAGATGGCCGTGGAGGTGGGCAAGTCCCTCCTCCTCGTGGTCGTCTTCTTCTTCATCCTCCAGGCGGTCATCCTGAAACTCCCGAAGACGAAGATCATCCAGATCGTTTTCGGCATCGTCTATACCTTCATCGGCCTTGTCCTCTTCCTCGCGGCGGTCACGATGGGCTTCATGCCCATCGGCTTCAAGATCGGCACCGACCTCGCTGCCGTGAGCCCGGTGCTGCTCATCGTCTTCGCCTTCATCCTGGGCATGGTCGCCGTCCTCGCGGAACCGGCCGTCCATGTCCTGAACAACCAGGTCGAGGAAATCACCGGCGGAGAAGTGACCCGGAAGCAGATGATGCTCGCCCTGTCCATCGGCGTGGGCGTTTCCATCGGCCTGTCGGTCCTGCGCGTGTACTTCGGCTTCTCGCTGCTGTACTACCTGATTCCGGGCTATCTCCTGTCGCTCGGACTGTCCTTCTTCGTCCCGAAACTGTACACCGCCATCGCCTTCGACTCCGGCGGCGTGGCCAGCGGTCCGCTCACGTCCAGTTTCGTCCTGCCGCTGGTGATCGGCGCGTGCTGCACCCTGCAGGGGGAATCCACCGTCCTGGACTTCGCGTTCGGCGTCGTGTCCATGGTGGCGATGACTCCGCTCATCACCATCCAGTCCCTCGGTTTCAAGTCCGTCATGACCGTCCGCATGCGGGAAGACGCGGCCATCCGCCGCATCCTCGCCGCGGCCGACGACCAGATCATCTACTTCGAATAGCATGGAACACACCCGGAATATCGCCCCGATGAAGTTGGAACTCCTGCTGGCTGTCGTGCAGAACGACAAGGTGGCCTATTTCTCCAGCCTCATCCAGTCCCATCAGGCGAACCTGCAACTGACGGTCCCGGCCAAGGGAACCACGCACCTGATCCTCAATTACCTGGGCCTGACCGACCGTCCGAAATCCCTCGTGGTGAGCGTCATCCGGGCGAGCGAGTCCAAGAAACTCATCGAACTCCTGGACGAGACTTTCAAGAAAGGGAAAGGGTATAAGGGCATCGCTTTCACCATCCCCATGACCAGCGTGGTCGGAACGCTCGTCTATGGTTTCTTAAGCAACGACAAGAGAACTGTCAAGAAGGAGGAAGCATAATATGGCAGAAAACAATTATGAACTGATCGTCTGCATCGTCAATGCAGGTTTTTCACAGAACGTGATGGAGGCGGCCCGTAACGCCGGCGCCCAGGGCGGCACCATCCTCCGCGCCCGCGGATCGGCCAATCCCGAGGCCGAGGAGTTCTTCAGCATCCACATCCAGCCGGACAAGGAAGTGCTGATGATCCTCGTTCCCAAGGCCATCAAGGACGACGTCCTCAAGGCCGTCTATAAGGATTGCGGACTGGCCGACGAAGCCAAGGGCATCGCGTTCTCCCTCCCCGTGAACCATACCACCACCATTAAAGAATAGTTCCCATGCTGCAGGTCTATTGCAAGAACTCGCGGACGTACAGGAAGTATCCGGAGGGCACTTCCCTCGCCCAGATGCTGCCCGACTTCGAATTCGACCGCCCTTACCCCATTGTCTCCGCCAAGGTGAACAACGTGTCCCAGGGCCTCAAGTTCAAGGTGTACCAGAACAAGGACATCGAATTCCTGGATGTCCGGGAGGACAGCGGCCGGCGGGTCTATTTCCGTTCGCTCTGCTTCCTGATGTACAAGGCGGCCACGGACGTGTTCCCGGACAGCCAGTTGTACATGGAGCACCCCATCTCCGGCGGCTACTTCTGCCACCTGCGGAAGGCCGACGGCACGGACCTGACCTGCGAGGACCTCAAACTCCTGGAGGCCCGGATGAAGGAACTCGTGGCCAAGGACCTGCCCTTCCACCGGTATGACGTCCAGACGGAAAAGGCCATCAAGGAATTCCGGAAATCCGGCTACGACGACAAGGTCAAACTCCTGGAGACCAGCGGTGAGGCCTACACGGACTACTATACCCTGGACGACACCTCGGACTACTACTACGGCAAACTCGTCCCATCCACCGGCTACCTGACCGTCTGGGGCATCCAGCCCTACCACGACGGCATCCTCCTGCGGGAACCGGACCTGGAGAACCCGGACGTCCTCTCCCCTTTCATGGACCAGCCCAAGACTTACGAGATGTTCAAGGAAAACCTCCGGTGGAACATGATCATGGGCCTGAACACCGTGGGTGACGTCAATTACTCCATCCTGAATGGACATGCCACCGAACTCATCCAGATCGCGGAAGCCCTGCAGGAGAAGAAGATCGTCCAGATTGCCGAGGAGATCGACCGCCGCTACCGCAGCGAGGACCCGGTCAAGGTCGTCCTCATCACGGGACCTTCCTCATCCGGAAAGACCACCTTCTGCAAGCGCCTGTCCATCCAACTCATGGCCTGCGGTCTCAAGCCTCTCTCCATGTCCACCGATGACTATTTCGTCAACCGGCAGGACACGCCTAGGCTGCCCGACGGCAGTTTCGACTTCGACAATTTCGACACCGTGGACCATGCCCTGATGGAGAAGGACATCCTGAAGATGATCGCGGGCGAGGAGGTGGACGTTCCCGAATTCAACTTCGTCACCGGCCTGCGCGAGTACAACGGAAAGAAGATCAAACTCGAACCGGGCTGCATCCTCCTCATCGAGGGCATCCACGCCCTGAATCCGGCCTTGACGGACCGGATTCCGGCCCCGGCCAAGTTCAAGATCTTCATCAACACCCTCACGGGGATCCTGCTGGACAACCACAACTGCATTCCCACGAGCGACAACCGGCTCCTCCGCCGCATCGTCCGCGATTACAACAAGGGCGCCTTCACGGCCCGGGAATCCATCAGCCAGTGGCCGAACGTCCGCCGGGCCGAACACCGGTGGATCTATCCCTACCAGGAGATGGCCGACGTGATGTTCAACTCGGCCTACCTCATCGAGTTCGCCGTCCTCAAGAACCATGCGGAGCCTATCCTCCGCAGCGTTCCGCAGAACTGTCCGGAGTTCTCCGAGGCACACCGCCTGCTGAAGTTCATCCATTACTTCACGCCGGTGCCCGACAAGGAAATCCCCGCCACGTCCCTCCTCCGGGAGTTCGTGGGCGGCTCCAGTTTCAAGTAACTAATCTCCTTTCACGATGGGGATGCCCGGGTCCACGACCAGGGATTCTACGAGCCGTGTCAGGGAATCCAGACGGCTCTGGATGTGGTTCAGTTGCGCCTCCTTCTCGGCCATGTCCCGGTCGGTCTTGTCATAGATTTCGCGGATCATCTCGTTCATTTCCTCCCCGGTCATGCCCAGGGAATGCTCCTTGATGACCAGTTGGGCATCCTTGATGCGATGGGCCCGGGCCGAAGCATAGAGGGCCTCCTGGGCTTCATAGGAGAGCGGTTCGCCCGTCAGGGACAGTTCCACTTTCCGCCCGTGGTCGTTGTAGATATGATAATCGTAGATGTAGGAGCGGGAGACCAGCCGGTTCTCCCGGACGAACGCCTCCACGTTCCGCTCGAAATTATTGTCACGGACCATGCCGATGGCCGAGATGAAACTGGGGATGATGACGATGGCCACGATGGCGCTCATCAGGTGGGCGCGGCGCTGCGCCAGGGCGGGATCGATGCCGGTCACCGTCCTGAAACGCAGGTACTTGACCATCACGTAGGTAGCCAGGGTGATGAAGACCATGTTGATGATGAACAGGTACATCGCACCCAGGAAGTAGTGCATTTTCAGGCAGGACAGGCCATAGCCGGCCGTACACAGGGGCGGCATCAGGGCCGTGGCGATGGCGACGCCCGCAATGGCGGTGCCGCGTTCCTTGCGGCTGTTCTCCAGGATGCCGGTCAGACCGCCGAACAGGGCGATGAGTACGTCGTAGATGGAAGGACTCGTCCTGGCCTCCAGTTCGGTGGGATTGATGAGGTCCAGCGGGGACAGGAGGAAGAACAGGGTCGATGCCACCAGGGAGATGAGGACCATCACAAGCACGTTCTTGGCGGCCTGCTTCAGCAGGTCCAGGTCGTTCGTCCCGATGGCGAGCCCCATGCCGATGATCGGCCCCATCAGCGGGGAGATGAGCATCGCGCCGATGATGACCGCGGTCGAGTTCACGTTGAGGCCGACGGAGGCGATGATGATCGAGAACGCGAGGATCCAGGCATTGGGCCCCCGGAACCAGATGGCACTCTTGATGCGCTGCGCCGCATCGTCCGTATCGATATGGTCATAGATGTTCGCGTAATAGCGGACCGTCTGTTTCAGATAGTTCTTATCCCATTTCATAGGCTTGCAAGATACGCATTTTTCATTGGAAATCATTAAATTTGCCGTTGAAATGACCTTTTCCGAGACGATAACCGACTGGTATGCCGCCTGCGGCAGGGACCTTCCCTGGCGGAGGACGCGGGACCCGTATGCGGTGTGGCTGAGCGAGATCATCCTCCAGCAGACACGCGTGGCGCAGGGCTGGGCCTACTGGGAGCGCTTCATGGAACGTTTCCCGACCGTGGAGGACCTGGCCGCCGCACCCGAGGACGAGGTGCTCCGCCTCTGGCAGGGCCTCGGGTACTATTCCCGCGCCAGGAACCTCCACACAGCCGCGAAGCAAATCGTGGCCATGGGCGGCTTCCCCTCCACGCTGGAAGGGATCCGCAGCCTGAAGGGAGTGGGCGACTACACGGCCGCCGCCATCGGCTCCATCGCCTTCGGGCTCCCGGCCGCCGTGGTGGACGGGAACGTGTACCGCGTGCTCGCCCGGTATTTCGGCATTGCCACGCCCGTGGGAACCTCCGCCGCCAAAAAGGAGTTCACGGAACTGGCCCAGCGGCTGCTGCCTGTCGATTCGCCCGCTGCCTTCAACCAGGGCATGATGGACTTCGGCGCCACCTGCTGCACGCCGGTGAATCCAGCCTGCCTCACCTGTCCCCTGCAGCCGTCCTGCCGGGCTTTCAAGGAAGGTCGTGTCGATCTGTTGCCTGTCAAGCAAGCGCCCGCCAAGCCCGTGGAGCGGCATCTCACCTACGTCTATGTGCGTTTCCAGGGCCAGACCGCCATCCATCGGCGCGGACCGGGCGACATCTGGCAGGGACTATGGGAGCCGTGGCTGACCGACGAAGTACCGGCCGGAGCGAAGCCCGTCGTACAAGGTTTCAAGCACCAACTCACGCACCGGACCCTTCTGGCGGATTTCTGGCTGTGGGAGCCCGCCGGACGCCCCGGCCTCCCCGAAGGCTACGTCTGGATCGAAGAAGCGGAACTTGACGCCTACGCCAAGCCCCGCCTGTTCGAGTTGATTCTGGGAAAACTTTAATCCTTCCTTTCCGGCATCGTCTTGATATACAGGTCGCGCTGCGGGAACGGGATTTCGATGCCGTTCGCGTTCAAGGCATTGTAGATGAGTTCCTTCGCACGCGCCGGATAGGTGTAATGCTCCTCCACGGTGATGTACTGGTACACCGACAGGTTCACGCTGTTGTCGCCGAAATCCTTGAACCGGACCTGGATTCCGTAGTTCGGGTCCACGATGTCGCGCCCATATACATCCTTCTTCTTGAGCGGTTCCAGCGCCTCCTGGATGATGCCGCGGACCTTGTCCACATCGACACCGTACTTGACGCCCACATCGAAGGAAAGGAGTTCGTAGGAATGGTTCTTCGTGAGGTTCTTGAAGTTCTTGTTGAACAGGGTGGCGTTCGGGAAGGCCATCACGGAACCGTCGGAGGCGATGATCTGCGTACTCTGGTAACTGATGCTGTCCACCTTGCCCCGGATGCCGTCGCACTCGATGAAGTCCCCCACGCGGACGCGGCCGGACATGAGTTGGACCCCGTAGAAGAAGTTGTTCAGGATATCCTTCATGGCGAAACCGAGACCGGTGGCGAGACCCGCTCCGATCACCTTGATGGCGGCTGTCGGAATCTTCAGGATGACGAAGATCGCAATGATGTAGATGCCCCAGAGGGAAATGCCGATGATGTTCTCCGCCAGGGTGAAATTCGCCTGGTTCTCATGGAAGAGGCGGCCGGTGGAACCCCTCAGCAGGGACTTGATCCTGAGCAGGCGGTAGAGCGCCTTCCCCGCATAGACCAGGTAGCGGAACAGGAAGAACAGCACGAGAACCAGGACGACCTTGTAGTAAGACAGGCTGATGTAACCCGGCACCTCCAGGAAAGGAACCCGGTAATACTCGTTGAACACCTCGTTCAGGTCGAATACGCTGGACGCCATGAAAAGGCTGAACGGGATGGAGAGGACGATGGCGACCGGCAGCAGGGCGTTCTTGGCGAACGAATGCGGCCAGGTCACGCTGATGAGGTCCTCGTCCGTCTGGTTCGGAAGGTTCGGATGGGCCTCGATGTAATGGGTCTTCAGGTCCCGGATGTGGCGCACATAGTAGATGTGCAGAAGGTCGTACACGGCCGTAATCGTCTGCAGCAAGGTCAGTTGGAAGATCCACCAGATGAGGAGTTGGACGCCCAGCAGCACGAAGCCGCGAAGGGCGATGACCGTCGTTGCAACGAGCACAAGCAGGGAGATCCATCCGTAGGCGACGTCCCAGGCCGGCAGCGATTTCCGATTCCGGAACAAGGTCAAGCCTTGTAAGACGGTGAAGATGAGCAGCAGCGGCGGGAAGACGATGTTCAGCAGGCTGTTCGGGACGAACGCGATGCGGAGGGAAATGACGATGAAACTCAGGAGCAGGATGGGGAAATACAGGCGGATTCCCTTCCGGATCGCCTCCCCTTTCAGCCGGATGACGAGCGAGACGAGGATGGCGGCCAGCATCCAGGCGAATTCCACCATGAGTTTCGAGGCCATCGCGAAGAAGTTCTGCTTGGAGGCCCAACTGGCAATCATGATGGACAGGGCGAAGATGATGACGCCCGTGATGAGCGTCGTCTCGAACCGGTGGTTCGTGAACCGCTCTTTCTTGAAGAAGGAGACCTTCCGGGTGAGGAAGGCGACGAGTGCCAGCGCCAAGACGATCGAAATCACCAGATAAACCAGCAGGAACAGCGAGAATGCGGTCACCATGGGCCCGCGCCACTGGCTGTTCACATCTCCGATGGTGGAGGGGCTGTACTTATCCATGGCATCCCGGGTCGCCTGCTGCCAATAGCGCGGGAAATTCTTGAGGAGGGTGCCGTAAGCCGTCTGTCCTTCGATGAAAATCCGGTTCTGGACGGTCTTGTACCGCTGCTGGGCGTAATCGTAACTCGATTTCAGGAGGGCGGCCGTCTCCGCATAATGCGTGCTGTCGCGGACCAACTGCTCCTTCTGCATCCGGCAGGCTTCCAGCAGGTTCTCCGCATAGAAGATACAACTGTCACGGTCCTGCTGGCCGAGCGAATCCAGCATGAAAGGGCGTGTCCGACCGGTGGTGTCCATCACGCGGCGGGTAGCCGTTTCCCCGCGCAGCCGGCGCAGGGAATCCCGTCGGTTCCGCCAAGCATCGGCCTCCATGTACACCAGTTGGCCGGTACTGTCGCGGTAGGCCATGAGTTTGGCAGGCGGCAGGCGCTTGAGGGTATGGATCAGGCGGTCGTACCGGTCGATGTCGATGTCCAGCCGGGTGATGATGTCGTCGAACGGGAGTTTCTGCGAAGAGAATTCATCGTACTGGCGCGACACCTCGTTCAGGGCATAGGTCATGTCGAACGTGTAGTCCTGCTTCTGCGAGTACAGCATCAGGGACAGTTCGTTGCTGCGCTGCATCATCTCCACCAGTTGGGCCCGCTGGCGCGTACCGCGGTCCATCGTCCGCTTGGCCCGCTCCGAGGAGGCCCGCCAGGCGGAGCGGAGTTCGTAGCGGAGTACGGACAGCGTCTGCGCCAGGTCCTTCTCGTTGAGCACCGCATACGCCGGCATAAGCGCCACCAGCGCCAAGACAATGACCAGTAATCTTTTCTTCTTCATGGATCGGCCGGATTGATTCATCTGCAAAGATAAGCAACTTTCCGGGAAGATTCAATCGGCGGGCAGGTGTGACTACCTGGCCTCAAGCCACTTCCGGATCACCCCACGGGCGAGGGAGGCGCAGAAGAGACCCACTGCGAGGCCGAAGAGGGTTCCGACGAAGATATCTCCGAAGAAATGGGCCGCCAGCATCACGCGGCTCAGGGAGACGAGTGCCGCCCACAGGAAGATGCAGCAGCCATAGATCCGGTAACGATACCGCTTGTCATTGAGCCGGAAGCCCAGCCAGGAACACATGGCGAATCCGAAGGCGTTGCTGGCGTGGCCGGAGAAGAAGCCGTAGAAACCGGTGCGGTTGACCGGCCAGTGAAGGCCCCGCTGCAGGAGTTCCGTCGTATAGAAAGGCCGCAGGCGGTCGATGCTTTCCTTGATGTGGTAGGAGATCTGGTCGGCCAGGACCACGGTCAGGACACAGGACAGCAGGACCACGAGTCCCTTCTTCCAGCCCAGGCGGTACAGCATCATCCCCAGGATGACCCCGTACGCGGGGAACCAGATCCGCACGTCCGAGAGGAACATCCAGAACGGATCCGTCCACGCCGAGTGGAAACCGTTGATCCACAGGGTGATTTCATGGTCGATGCCGATGAGCCGGTCCAACATGCTACTTGTTCAGGGCTTTCCAGAGTTCCTCCTTGAGTTCGTTCAGGCCCGTCTGGGCGACCGAGGAGATGAACACGTGCGGAATGCCCTCCGGCAGTTTCTTCTCGATCTTCCGGCGTTCCTTCTCGTCGATGAGGTCCGTTTTCGTGATGGCCAGGACACGGTCCTTGACCAGGAGTTCGGGATTGTATTCCTTCAGTTCGTTCAGCAGGATCCCGTAGCCTTTGGTCACGTCGGGTTCATCCGCCGCAACCATGAACAGGAGCACCGAGTTCCGCTCGATGTGCCGCAGGAAGCGCATGCCGATCCCCCGCCCCTCGTGGGCGCCCTCGATGATGCCGGGGATGTCGGCCATCACGAAAGAACGGTCGTCATAGTACTTGACGATGCCCAGGTTCGGTTCCAGGGTGGTGAAGGCGTAATTGGCGATCTTGGGCTTGGCCGACGTGATGGCGGCCAGGAGGGTGGACTTGCCCGCGTTCGGGAAGCCCACGAGGCCCACGTCGGCAAGGACTTTCAGTTCCAGGATAAACCAGCCCTCGACACCTTCCTCGCCGGGCTGCGAGTAGCGCGGCGTCTGGTTGGTGGGCGACTTGAAATGGTCGTTGCCCCACCCGCCGCGGCCGCCCTCGCACAGGATGTATTCCTGGCCGGGCTCCACGATCTCGGTGATGACCTCGTCCGTCTCAGCGTCCTTCACGGTCACGCCCAGAGGCACCTCCAGGACGATGTCCGCCCCGTTCTTGCCCTTGCGGAGCGCCGCCCCGCCCGGCTCGCCGTTCTCGGCCCGCACGACCTTGCGGTAACGCAAGTGGATGAGCGTCCAGAACTGAGGGTTCGCCCGCAGG
>JAFXMA010000092.1 GCA_017530725.1 Bacteroidales bacterium | reverse complement strand
GTACCCTTCGGCCTTGATCTTGGACATCTTCAGCGCCTCCTCCAGTTCGGCTACGCGGGCCTTCAACTGGTCGACCTCCTTGAACTGCTTGTCGAACTTTTTCTTGTCCATGGGACCAAAGATATCAATTTTCCCGGACTTGTAGTCCTCGGCCATCGCCTTGATGCGTACGCGGCTGTAACCGAATCGGCGGCAGACTTGCTCCAGCGGCTCCCCGCTGAAGTAGGCTTTCAGGGCTCTGCGCTCACCCTCGCGAATCAACTTGTATACGTCCATTTTTAATCGTTTTTTGGTAAACTTTTTTCAGGACGATACAATAAGGATTTTGGAGGCACCTTCTTAACTGTCTGTAAACCATAAGAATACGGTTTTCAATATAACTATTTTACATCTCATAACGGTCATTATAGGAAGTTGAACTGTAAAACATTGGCTATTAACAAATTAACACCATAAGAAATGTTTCGTCGTAATAACAAAACACGGAAGTATCAAGCACCCACTGCGTTGGTGACGCACATGGTGCTTGAGAGCAATTTCTGCCAGACTGTACTGTTTAACGTGCAGGTGAAAGACCTGGAGAACATGAATGATCCGGAGTCTGACAACTATGATGCCTCTGAGGTTTTCTATTTCGAATCCTAACCTTTGAAAGACAGAGAGTTATGAAAAAGATTTACATTGCCATGGCAGTCATCGCAGCCGCGATGCTGTCCTCCTGCGAGAAGGAGAAGGATTTCAACGAACTGACTCCGCTGGGTGAGAACGCAATCGCTTTCACCATCAACAATACCGGTACCCGGTCAATGGAAGCGATTTCTGAGACTGCGGTCCAGACGGGTGTCAGCATCGAGGCTGGAAGAGCAAGCAATGGAGATGCCTACTTCCTGGAAGAGACCATCGAGGAACTGAACCCGACCCTGGCCACCAGGGGCACTCCCGCCTACACCGTTAACCTGGGCACGCTGTACTCGACCATGGGCGTCTATGCCGATGGCTTCGGCGACAATGCCTTCGTGCTGACGGATAATGCCATGCACGCCAATCCGAACAGCGGCGATGGCTGGCGCTATCATCACAACTACGATGGCAGCCCGTGGCCGGCCAGCGAGACCGAAGTGGTCGACTTCTATCTCAACATGCCCTCCTCCCCCGCCGGTGTCAGCATTACGGACAGATCGAACAAGCAGATTACGTTCGACTACAGTTCTCCTCTGACGGGCGCCGCCCAGCAGGACATCCTTTTTGCCCAGACTTCCATCAGCAAGCAGCAGCATGACGGATACCTTCCCAAGGGTGCCCCTGTGATGATGTACCACGCGCTCACCGGCGTGAAGTTCCGCACCGGACATGAGAATAACAACCCCACCAAGACCATCATCACCAAGGTCGTGATCAAGGGTCTCAAATCCAAGGGTACCGCTACCTTCACCGGCAGCGACTTCGAGTGGGAAAAACTTGACAACGCCACAGATTTCACTCAGGAATTCAAGAACCAGGCCTGGTCCGCCGAGGCCGGAGTCGATGGTACCGTCACCTACACTCCTGGTGACGGCAAGTTCGGCGATACCTGGTATTCAGCGGCCGCCGACAAGAACCTCAACGACGAAGACGGTTCCCTGACCTTCTGGTTCATCCCGCAGGAGATTGACGAGAACGTCACCATGGAAGTGACCTTCCGCGTCAAGACGAAGGACACCCAGGATGGTGAGGAAATCACCCATCCCATCAATTTTGGTGAGAAGTTGAACGAAGGAAGATCCGAGAACCTCGTCTGGAAGCCCGGTCAACTCCGCACCTATACGCTGAAGCCGTTCGACGTGGCCGTCAAGATCGTTGACACGATGGAAGGCCTGAAGAAATCCGACCTCCACGTCACGAATACCGGCAACGTGGACGAGTACGTCCGCATGATGGTCATCGGCAACTGGTATGGCTGGGAGACCGAAGATGACATGAACTCCGGCAAGGAACCCGACATCATGGTCGGCTACACCACCGACGGATCCGACGGCAAGAACATCATGGTCGACCCGTGGTTCAGAGAGGATGAGGTTTACGGACAGTACTTCGATGATTCCTTCAAGGGCGGTCATCCCGCGGATGGCAGAGAAGACTGGGTCAGAGGTACGGGTAGTTACTTCTATTTCACCGAGAAGATTGGAGCAGGTACGACGCTTGACTCTGCAACGCAGGCCCTGTTCCAGTACTATGAACTGCCTGAGGATAAGATCCCTGAGATCTTCATCCCTGTTGCTACGTCCAATGTGCGCGTCCCGGCGTGGGGCGTCCACCTGAAGATGGAGATCGTCGTCCAGGCCATCGGAACCACGAAGCCGGACGGCACCGAATACGCTGACTGCTGGGCTGCCTGGACGGCGGCTACCGGCAAGACGATCAAGGAGAAACCCTACACCGACTAGGAGCAAACTCATAAATGATTCATACCATGAAAAATATATTTAAATTCATTACACTCGGAATTGCTCTTCTGGCTGGTACCGTCGCGGCTAACGCCCAGACGACCTGGAACAAAGAAGGCGGTGTCGCTACGGCGAAAAATGTGTCGGAACCCGACGAGAATGGTCTGTATACCATCACGCTTGAGACCTATGCGACCGGTGAGAGTTCCATTACCGAAACCGGTATCCCCGTTGACATCGTGCTGGTCCTGGACGTATCAGGATCAATGAATAATAATATGACCTCGTATACCTATACGGCGAGGGACAGTCAGGGATATTCTTACGATAATTATCCTTATACTACTCTCTATTATAAGCATACTGACGGGGAATATTATGCGGTAACTTGCCAAAGGACAGGGGGATATGGTAACCGAAGATACAATATGCATTTTACGGCAAACAATAATGTTACTTACTACCTTTCTGGAACAGGAATAACTACTACTAATCCAAATGTATCAGGTTCAGATACCACCATCTGGACAGGCGTTCTGTACAGCCGTAGTTCGAACACTCAGTCCAAAATGGCTGCACTGAGGTCAGCTGTCACTGCTTTCGTAAACGAAGTTCATCACAACTCCTTGTATGATACGAAAGGCAAACTTCGTGACACTCCGCTCGATAACCAGATCAGTATCGTGAAGTTTGCAAACGACCAGTATTATTCTAGTGAGAGTTCTATCGAGGAGGGTAACCATCGGGATGCTAGTTCTGATTCAGAGCCTGGTGCTTCCGGAACAAACTACAATTATACGGAAGTCCTCAAGCAGTTTAAAGATGTAAGCACTGACGCCGGAGTGAATTCTCTGTTACAGCAAAGCCAGGGAGGTGTCAATGCCATTGTCGCAGGTGGCGCGACGGCAGCACATTACGGCCTGACGAAAGCGAAGTATCTTTTGGATACTGTGAAAGATCGGGAGAGCACTAAAGTCGTGGTGTTCTTTACGGACGGTATCCCAGGTTTGAGAGGTTGGGATAACAATTTCGCCAATGGCGCGATTGACGCGGCCAAAGATATTAAGAAGGCAACTGAAGATGGTGGATATGGTGCAATCGTTTACACTGTCGGCGTGTTCGATAATCTTGGGACTGATGCAACCAGAGCCACTAATTACATGAACTACGTTTCTTCCAACTATCCGGAAGCAGAGAGTATGAGCGCTCCTCATACTGGCAGCGATCAGGGCTATTACCAGGATGCCAGCGAGGCTGACCTCACGGCCATCTTCAAGGATATCGCATCCTCCGCCAGCCAGTCCGATGCGACTGTTAATGCTTCCACCCAGATCAGAGACGTGGTTTCTAACAGTTTCATCCTGCCTGAAGGTGCCAGTGCAGATGATGTCACCTTCTACACCATGGACATCACCGAGGATGGTAATGGTTGGGAAAACCAGCAGACTCCTGCAGGCGTGTCAGCGTCCTACAAAACAACGACTGGCTCTGACGGTGTCGAACGCAAAATGCTTTCCGTGGAAGGATTCGACTTCACGAAGGATGACATCAAAGATGCAGAGGGATTTACCACGCGTGAGAATATGGGCAATTTCGTCGGTGAGCGGTACAAACCCGATGGCAGCACATTCTGGGCAGGTAGGAAACTGGTCATTGAGTTCAAGGTTCAGGCCAACGGCCAAGCGACCGGTGGTAGCGGATCCGCTACGAATCATTCCGATTCCGGCGTCTATGTCTACGATCCTGCAACGGACACTTACACGAATATCAACCACTATCCTGTTCCGCATACTACCCTCCCGATGATCATCAAGATCAAGAAGGACGGCCTGCGTCACGGTGAAAGCGCAACCTTTGAGATTCACAGGTGCGAGCCTCTGAAGGACGACGATGGGAACATCCTGTACAACGCCATCGGCAAGCCGAGGCCGGACACCGACACGGACAAGAACTGGTCCAAGGTGATCCTCACCAACAAGGGTGCGGACGGCGATCCGGTCGAGAAGGTCCTCATGGCTTTGGATCCGAATTATGTCTATACGATCATCGAAGACGACTGGGCCTGGTCCTACACATTGTCTGGCACCGGTACAACTCTCACCACTTCTGAGGTGGAAGTGAATCCGTTCATCTTCCATAACACGGAGAAGGAAGGCGTTGTCAAGCACGCTGAGGCGGTTTCGATCAACCATTTCGCGACCAGCGCTGAAGGCGAGGCTACTACGGAAGAATACCATAGTTCCAAGGTTAAGAGTTTTTAGTCTTACCTTATAATATCTAAGATGGGGGGGTGAAGGTTTCGCCCCCCCCCTTTTTTCTTCCTATAAAAATGGAAAAGTTCTAGAAAAATTTGCGTCATCCAAAAAAGTGATGTAAATTTGCCCTTTGAAGGTAAAATGTATTGAATAATCAATATCTCACGTATATGAAAAAATTATTTCTTGTGATTGCTGCGGTCGCGTTCTTCGCGCCGGCAAGTGTTTTCGCACAGAGCACCACCGTGAACCGGGAGGAGGATGACGACAAGATCGTCATCGAGGAGAAAACCCTGACGGAGAACGGTTATGTGCTCACGACCACTACCATTGATAAGAGATCCGTGTTCACCAACGGTTTCTGGAACAACTGGGAGTTGGACCTCGGCCTTGGCACTGAACTCTACTATGGTGAGAATGACTGGAAGGTCCGTAACAAGTTCAACATGTTCACCTTCCCGGCCATCGACGCTTACCTGACCAAGTGGGCCTCCCCGAGTTTCGGTGTCGGTCTCGGTGTCACCGGCGGTTCTTTCAAGGGCCTGTATCAGCGTCATACTGCTTCCGGCAAGAACTCTTTCGCCCGTTTCCAGACCAACGAGGCTTTCACCGATATCGATCCTAAGTTGGGCGACCGTGCTTATGAGCAACTCGCTCTTCAGAAGGGTGGTTTCCTGAATGTCTATGCCCTGGCTCACGCCGACCTGATGAACATCTTCGGCGGTTTCAAGGCCGACCGTTTCTTCCGGATTGACGCTTATGCCGGTGGTGGTGTCATCATGGGCTTCTCCAAGGATGGCCTCCTCCCTTCCGCTACTTTCAATGCCGGTTTGATCAACAAGTTCCGCCTGAACGATCAACTCAGCCTCATGCTCAATCTCCGCGGCGCCCTCGTTGGTGACGACTTCGACGGTGAGAGCAGTGCCGTTGAGCCTGATAAGAAGCACTGGCTTGCCAACAGCAAGATGGACGGTATTTTCGGCGGCACCCTCGGTCTCGCCTGGAACATCGGTAAGGAATCCAGCAGATGGCGCAATGCCGAGCGTGTGAGCGTGTACCACTACGACAAGGAGACCATCATCGACCACCGTGTCGATACCGTCTATCGCGATGTCCCCGCTCCGAAGCCCATCGTTCCTGAGGTGTGGTTCCACATCAACTTTGTCATCGACCGTTGGGACATCTCCAAGAAGGAACTCGTCAACATCAACGCTGTTGCCGACCTCATCAAGAGCACTCCTGGTGTCCGCTACCTCGTCTGCGGTTATGCTGACAAGCAGACGGCTACCCCTCCGCACAACATGATGCTTTCCGAGAACCGTGCGAATGCCGTGTATAACGCGCTCGTCAACGAGTTCGGTGTGGATCCTAACCAGTTGGTCAAGGATTACAAGGGCGGTGTGGACTACATGTTCTACAACATGAAGGAACTCAGCCGCTGCGTCATGATCACCTCCATCAAGGAGTAAGTCATTGTAAACGTATTGATTTAAACCATCATAGCCGGGGTCATGGCCTCGGCTATGATTGGATAAATCAGAAGGGGAGACTGGGCTGTGCAAGACTTTTTCGTTCACGAGAGCAGTTACGTGGATGACGGTGTCCAAATCGGCACCGGAACGAAAGTTTGGCATTTCTGTCATATCCAGCGTGGGGCTGTTATCGGATCTAACTGTTCCCTGGGCCAGAATGTGAATGTGGGTAACAATGTCCACATCGGGAATGGTGTCCGCATCCAGAACAATGTTTCCATTTACGAGGGCGTCGAGATCGAAGACAATGTCTTCTGCGGTCCTTCCTGCGTATTCACGAATGTAAATACTCCGCGGGCGCACTTCCCGGTGCACGGAGTTTATGCGCGTACGCGCGTGCGCGAAGGCGCATCGCTGGGCGCGAATTGCACGATAGTGTGTGGTCATATGGTAGGGCGCAGCGCTTTGATCGCCGCCGGTGCCGTCGTGACCAAGAATGTGAAAGATTACGCCTTGATGGCCGGCGTTCCGGCCAGGCAGATAGGGTGGGTGTGCGAGTGCGGCCGTCGTCTGGACGACAGTCTCGCTTGCGAGTGTGGAAGGAAGTACAGGCTGATCGGGGACAACCTCGAGAAAGCCGAATAATGTCATTCCGAGGAGGCCGTGAGGCCGACGAAAGAATCTCATAATTAAGTAGTTGCTTGCTTTATATAGGGCGAGCAAGGGCGAAGCCGTACATTTATTTTGTCATTCTGAGCGAAGCGAAAGAATCTATGGAATTCAGAGACCTCAAAAAACAATACCAGGTCCTCCGCAAGGAGATGGACCGCGCCATTTTAGAAGCAGTTGCCAGCGGCGCCTATATCATGGGCCCGCAAGTGAAAGAACTTGAGAAGCAGTTGGCCGATTATGTGGGTGTCAAGCACTGCTTGACTTGCGCCAACGGGACGGATGCTTTGACTTTGGCCCTCAAGGCTTGGGGTATCGGCCCCGGTGATGCTGTTTTCGTTCCCGACTTTACATTCTTCTCCAGCGCCGAGGTCGTTCCCCTGGAAGGGGCTACGCCGGTTTTTGTGGATGTTTGCGAAGATACGTTCAATATTGACGTTGCGGATTTGGAGCGTGCCGTGCAGGAAGTCCTTTCTGAAGGTAAACTACGTCCGCGTGTTGTCGTTGCTGTGGACCTCTTCGGCCTCCCGGCCGATTATCAGGCTATTCGTGCCGTTGCTGACAAGTATGGGCTCTTGATCCTTGAAGATGGTGCACAGGGCTTCGGCGGAACTATTGACGGAAAACGTGCGTGTTCGTTCGGCGATATTGCGACGACCTCGTTCTTCCCGGCCAAGCCTGTTGGCTGCTACGGAGACGGCGGTGCCGTTTTCACGGACAATGATGAGTGGGCGGCCCTTATCGGGTCCTACCGGATCCACGGGAAGGGACAGTTCAAGTATGACAATGTTCGGATAGGCATGAATTCCCGTCTGGACACGGTCCAGGCGGCAGTGCTGCAGGTGAAACTCAAGGCGTTTGCCGATTATGAGTTGGATGCCATCAATGTTGCGGCCGAAAAATACACGGAACGGTTGCAGGACATCGTTGCAACTCCGATTATCCCGGCCGGTTTCCGCTCCAGTTGGGCCCAGTACACCATCAAACTTCAGGACAGCGCTCAGCGCGATGGCCTTCAGGCCGCGCTGAAGGCGGAGGGGATTCCTTCGATGGTTTATTACCCGAAGCCGATGCATCTTCAAACGGCGTTTGCTCAGACCCCCGATCAGGTCGGGGGTGACGGAATCAACGTCATTCCCGGCTTGACCGGGAATCTTTGCCCCGTCGCAACGTCGCTCTGCGCCCGCGTCCTTTCGCTTCCCCTGCACCCGTATTTGACCGAGGAGCAGATCGATACCGTTTGTAACGCCATCCGCAAAGTTCTCCGATGATCCTTTTCTGGCGCAAGAAGCCCTGGGTCGAACTCCAGCACGAGGAGCCGTTCATTCCGAAGAACTACTCCGAGCCGGGTGTGGATAGAGGGGCCAAGTTGGAAGATGAGTTGGTCGGGAACGTGGATCTGACAAAGATTCACAACGCCACGAAGAACATGGCGATGGACGAGATCCTGGCCTGGCTGGACCAGCATCTCGAAGAGTTCGATGAGAGTACGTTCATCGTCAACACGGATGACGGTAACGCCCTCGAAACTTTGAAAGGACACCACCCCCGGCTCATCATCAACAAATTGGGCCTTACCCGAATCCGTCACCTGAACACCTTCCTGAACAAGGCGAACGAGACGATGGTGGACGGCGGGTATCTGTGGTGCCATTCCCGGACATCGGGGTTGAAGAAACAGATCATCCTCCGGTCGCATCCGGGTATCATCGGCAAGATACTCTATTTCTTCCACTATCTCTGGCATCGGTTCTTTGCGCGCTTGAAGATTACCCGCTGGTTCTATATGTGGGTCACGAAGGGAAAGAATCGGAGTTACAGCCGCGTAGAGTTGCTGGGCCGGATGTATCGGGCCGGATTCGAGGTCGTGGACGAACGGTTCCATCAAGGCGAGTATTTCATCTTGGGACAGAAGTTCCGCAAGCCCATCTGGGACGATGATCCCACTTACGGAGCCCTCGTCAAGTTGAACCGGGTCGGATACAAAGGGAAGATGATCGGTGTCTATAAGTTCCGGACGATGTTCCCTTATTCGGAGTATCTGCAGCCCTATATCCTGGAGCACGAAGGATTGCAGAAGGGCGGAAAATTCGCGCACGATTACCGCGTCAATTTCTGGGGGCGCAAACTCCGCAGCACCTGGCTGGATGAACTGCCAATGGGCATCAACATCCTGAAAGGGCAGATGAAACTGGTGGGGGTCCGGCCGCTCAGCCGGCAGTATTTCAAGATGTATTCTCCTGAAATGCAGGAACTTCACATCAGCGTGAAGCCGGGACTGCTGCCCCCGTTCTATTACGATGAGAACACACCCGAGACCATCGAGGACGTCCAGGCCTCGGAAAAGAGATATATCGAAGCCTACCACAAGCACCCCTTCGCCACCGACTGGCGCTACTTCTGGGGAACGGTAGGCAACATTTTGTTCAAGCATAAAAGATCACATTAAGATATGGCAGAAGCAAAGAACTCCGTCCAGGAGGAAAAATGGGACATCGTCATCGAACCGAAGGACAAACTCCTGTCGGTCGATTTCAAGGAACTTTGGCGCTACAGGGACTTGTGCGCCCTGTTCATCAAGCGGAATATCATCACGCAGTACAAGCAGACCATTCTGGGGCCGGCCTGGTTTGTCATCCAGCCTGCCCTCACGGTCCTGATGTACATGATCGTGTTCGGCGGCATCGCGGGAATCCCTACGGATGGCGTTCCTAGGCCGTTGTTCTATCTGGCGGGTACTTGCATGTGGCAGTATTTCGCCTCGTGTCTCAACAATACATCCAATACATTTGTCGCCAATGCCGGCATGTTTGGAAAGGTGTATTTCCCCCGGCTAGTGACACCAATCGCTAATGTAACCAGTAATCTGTTGCGTTTCAGCATCCAGTTTGGTTTCTTTGTCATCGTGTATATCATCTACTATTTCACGGATCCCACCTGTCAGGCTCATCTCACATGGTATGCGCTTTTGGCCCCTGTCATGGTCTTCATGCTGGCTGGACTCGCCTTGGGTTTCGGAACAATCATTTCTTCCATGACGACAAAGTATCGTGATTTGCAGATTCTGTTCTCCTTCCTGGTTTCCCTATGGATGTATGCTACTCCTATCGTCTATCCACTGAGCCAGACAAAGAGCATGCAGTATTTCGGAATACCGGTCCATAAATTGATGTGTCTCAACCCTGTAACCCCCATCATCGAGACGTTCAAATATGGTTTCCTGGGCTGCGGCGATTTTGTTGGTTGGCGGTGGCTCATTTATAGTTTTGTCTTCATGGTCGTTATGCTTGCTATCGGCATCGTTGTGTTCAACAAGGTGCAGAAGAGTTTCATGGATACCGTGTAAGATGACAGGAAAGAATCAGATAACGGTTACTTCGCCTCTTCTTCCGGACCTGGAGGAGTTCAATGCCCTGCTTCGGGAGATTTGGGACAGCCAATGGATTACCAACAACGGCTCCTTCCACAAGAAACTGGAAGCAGCGTTGTGTGAGTATCTCAAAGTTCCGTATATCAGTTTGTTTACAAATGGGACGCTCCCGCTGTTGACAGCGTTGCAAGCCCTTCGTATCACCGGAGAAGTCATTACGACGCCCTATAGTTTCGTCGCGACGACGCACTCCATCTGGTGGAACAATTGCAAGCCGGTTTTCATCGATATCGACCCCGCAACCGGAAACATCGATCCGGACAAGATTGAGGCGGCCATCACGCCAAAGACGAGCGCCATCATGCCGGTGCATGTGTACGGGAAACCGTGCGATACCCAGCGAATCAAGGAGATTGCCGACAAGTATGGACTGAAAGTCATTTACGATGCCGCCCATGCTTTCGGTGTGGAAGTCAATGGGGAAAGCATCTTGAACGCCGGAGATTTGTCCACGCTCAGTTTCCACGCGACGAAAGTGTTCAACACGATCGAGGGGGGAGCCATGGTGATGCACGATGCGGAGACGAAAAAACGCATTGACTATCTGAAGAACTTCGGCTTCGCCGGAGAGACGGAGGTTGTCGGTCCCGGCATCAACAGCAAGATGGACGAGGTGCGATCCGCTTATGGGCTTTTGAATCTCCAGCAGGTGGATGCAGCCATTGAGGCGCGGCATCAGGTTGCCATCCGGTATCGGGAAGCACTGCGTGGCGTCTCAGGTATTACCTTCTTTGACGATATGCCCGGTGTCCGTCACAACTATTCTTATTTCCCCATTTTCGTGGATGCGGAAGAATACGGGATGACGCGGGATGAATTGTATTTCAAAATGAAGCGGAACGGTGTATTGGGGCGGCGGTATTTCTATCCGCTTATCAGCACCTTCAGCACCTATCGGGGACTCCCGAGCGCAACTCCGGAGAATCTTCCCAAGGCACAAAAGATGGCGGACAGCGTGATTTGCCTGCCCATGCACCATAACTTGAGTTCTTCCGATCTCGATCAAATCCTTTCCCTGATCCTTCGTTGACTTGATAAAGTCGGCCCATATCAGATTTGTCTTTGTTCTCTTCCTTTTCGCACTTTCTTGCGAGAAGATTCCGCTTGTCGAAGCGGATGCTTCCAATCTGGCAGGGGAGGATAAGCAAAAACTATTGGAAAAGGAAGGGGTTCGTTCGGAGCAACAATACCGGCATCCTTCCCTCAGCGATGTGGCATATCAAGGGGCGCTCAATGCCGTTAAAAAGACCTATCAACTGACGGATATCGCTTTTACGCCGCTCAAACCCATCGCCAATAATATCGGGACGTATCTGGCCGATTCCACCTATACGGGAATGATTTATTCCTCGGTGAAAGAGATTGGAACATATGTCGGATCGAATGTCAGTTTCCACACCTTCATGACGGCGATCCATAACCCAAGGAGCAAGATTTACACGGATTGGATCAACCGGAAACCTTATCATGGCACGAATTGTCGCGCGTATTACGGTACGGTCTGCAGCGGTTTGGTTTCCTATGCTTTAGGTATTATGCCTATTCTGGGCAGTTATGATTTCCCGGTTTTCGATGAGATGGAAGAACTGGATATCACGGATACCGATGTTTTCCATCTGGCAGACGTGTTGTGGCGGAAGGGGCATGTCGCCATCATTTCGGATGTCATCCGGGATAGCGAAGACCGTGTTGTCCTTTTGGAGGTTTCCGAGTCTCGCCCCAATGGGTGCCAGAAATATACGATTGAGCGTCGGTCCATTCCGGCAATGATAGGAAACAGATACAAGAAAGTGTTAAGATACAAGCATCTGGAGAAGAATACGGCTTATACACCGGCTCCGGAGTTTGTGAGTGTTCTGGATGAGAATCCGGTGCCGTTTGTTTATAATGATGATATCTGTGTAGACAAAGGGGACCGGTCCTGCTACTTTGTCGGAGAAGCCGTTACTTTGAATCTTCTTTCTCCGGGGGATTCCGTGCAGGTCTATAAGGATGGTTTTTTACACGCCTCTATCACGGTGGAGACGGAGAATATCCGACTTTCCGATTTGGATTCAGGCGTGTATCAGGCTCGTATCTTTCAGGGAGAAAGAGACAGTGATTACACAACTTGGATGATGGTGGACAAAACAGTCATTCCTTCGGTTGACGAGATGAAGGTATATTTTGGAAGCGAGAATTCCACGCCGGTATCCCTCTTCTTTTGCAGTAAAGCAGGAGGGCGCAATTTTACCGTTGATGAAACCATCTGCCGTCGTTTTTCGGAAGAAGAGATTGCCAATGGATACATATCCATCCCCCCTGAAAGAATGAAGGAAGAACGTCCTTATTTCACGATAACTTTTGCGACGGAATTCGGCAATATTGCGACAACCCCCATAGAATGGAAATAACATTATGAGTATGAAAGAAACAAGAGCCTTTCTTGCGTCTATAGGAATGCCGGAAGGAGACCTTTATTCGCTCCCGACATCGGAAAAGCGGTTTGAAGATGGAGGCCAGTATCGTTTCGAGGTTCCTGGCATTCAAGCGCCTGGTACGATGAAAGCGCTGCTGGAGGCGCTGGATGGTTATGGAATCCAGATTCATCGGGTCACGCAGACCAAGGGTATCTGGACGCTGCTTGACAGCGAAATTGCCCAAATGGTCGAGTACGCGGACAAGTGGAAGGTGGAACTCATCTTGGCCATCGGCCCTCGCGCCACTACAGATACTTCTGCTTCCGTCCACACGGAAGATGGCCAGCGTATGGGATACCGTCTGAGAGGTCAGGAGCAGATTGTCCGCGCTGTCGAGGACGTCCGTCGAGCCGCCCGATTGGGCTGCCGTTCTTTCATGGTCTATGACGAAGGAGCGCTTTGGCTGCTCGGTCAGATGCGGGAGCAGGGCTTCATCCCCAAAGATTGCCACTTTAAAGTATCGGCCCATACCGGCCATGGGAATCCTTGCTCTGCCAAATTGATGGAATCCCTGGGTGCAAACTCGTTCAATCCCGTCCGCGACATCCAACTTCAGATGCTTGCTGCTATCCGCGCTGCCATTGATATTCCGATTGATCTGCACACGGAGAACCCGAAGTCCTCTGGCGGCTTCATCCGCCACTATGAAGTGCCGGAGTTCATCCGCATTTGTGCGCCTGTGTATCTGAAGACCGGCGGATCCGTTGCCGCTACGCATAGTTGGGATACCACGGAGGCGGATGCCAGGAAACGAGCAAAGCAGGTCGCTTTGGTGAAGCGGGTGATTGAAGAGTATTATCCGGAGGCGATTGTCTCTCCGAAATAATAAAGCATTGTTGGGAGGGGAAGGATAGCATGAAGAAACTGATGCTGTTGGGAGGTCTTCGTTACCTCAAGCCTGTGATCGATGCCGCCCATCGCCAGGGCTACTTTGTTATCACGGCGGATTACCTGCCTGACAACATAGCGCACAAATGGAGCGATGCGTATTGCAATGTGAGCATCATCGACAAGGAAGCCGTTCTGCGGGAGGCACAACGGCTCAAGATAGACGGCATCATGTCTTTTGCCTGTGATCCTGGTGTGATTTCCGCATCCTATGTCCAGAATAAGATGGGACTGCCCTCCTTCGGACCGTTTGAGTCCGTGGAGATTCTCCAGAACAAGGACAAGTTCCGGGATTTTCTGGAGAAGAACGGTTTCAATGTCCCGAAGCATCAAGGCTTTGGCAGTGTTGAAACGGCGATGAAAGAGGCCTGCTCTTTCCCTTTCCCGGTCATTGTCAAGCCCACGGACTCTGCGGGAAGCAAAGGCGTGACCCGCGTGGATTCGGTGGAAGATTTGAAACCGGCCCTGGAGCATGCCTGGAAGAACTCCCTTTCCGGTCATATCATTGTCGAAGAGTTTATCGAGAAACAGGGCTGTTCGTCCGATACGGACAGTATGTCCATAGATGGAAAACTGGCGTTCACGAGTTTTTGTGCCCAGCGCTTTGATGCGGATGCCGTCAATCCGTACACGCCCGCTGCCTATTCCTGGCCGTCCACCTTCACGGAGGAACAGGAGGCGTATCTGACTTCAGAGATTCAGCGGCTGATTACTTTGCTCGGTCTGAAAACGGTTGTCTATAACATTGAGACGCGCATCGGAACCAATGGCAAGCCTTATATCATGGAACTGACGCCCCGTGGGGGAGGCAACCGTCTGTGCGAGATGCTGCGATATGCAACAGGCGTGGATATGATTACCGCCATTACCCGCGCGGTTGTGGGGGATCCGATTGTTGACCCTATCGAACAGAAGCCTTACAACGGGTATTGGGCAGAGGTTATCCTGCACGCCGACCAGGGGGGATTTTTTGACCATCTTGAGATTGCACCGGATTTCACTGGAGAGGTTGTGGAGGAGGACCTTTGGGTGGAAAGTGGAGACCGTGTGGAGGCATTCGAAGGAGCGAATAACGCCATCGGTACGCTGGTCCTTTCTTTCAAATCGGCCGAAGAACTGGAACATGCCATTACCCATCAGCGGGAATGGCTGAGAGTGGTTGTAAGATGACGGAGCCTGTCGGCGGGTATTTCAGTCTGGAACTGCCCTTGGTGGAGGAGTATCATAAGGATGCCCTTCGCTTGAATACCGGGCGCAACTGTCTCGAGTATATTCTGCTGTCCCGAGGATATAAAAAGGTTTACCTGCCGTATTATATCTGTTCGGTGGTTCTGGAGCCTTTTGAGAAACTGGGCGTTCAATACGTGTTTTACCACGTGGATGAGCGTTTGGAGTTGAAGGATAGTCTTTCCGTCAAAGCAGGCGAGGCGCTGCTCTATGTGAATTATTTCGGATTGAAGCAGCGGTATGTCGAGCATTTGGCCGAACAATATGGCACGAGCCTGATTATTGACAATACGCAGGCCTTTTATGCCAAACCAGTGAAGAGAATTGACACTTTCTATTCCTGCCGTAAGTTCTTTGGCGTGCCGGACGGCGCGTATCTTTATACGGAAGAACTGCTTGGCGGTGAGTTGAAGCAGGACGAGTCTTATGACCGAATGAGCCACCTTCTCAGGCGTATCGACCTGGGAGCGGAGTCCGGTTATGATGATTTCCGGAAGAATGATGACCGCCTGTCGGGCCAGCCTGTCCGTCGGATGTCGAGACTCACTCATCGGTTGATGCGAGGTATCGATTATGAGGGGATCGCCAACCGGCGTAGAGCGAATTACCGTCTGCTGGAAAGCGAACTGGGCGAATCCAACAAGATTGTCCTGGATCTTGAGGAGGATGCTGTCCCGATGGTTTATCCCTATTTCACATCGGTCAAGGGGTTACGGGAGAGGCTTATTGCCGATAAAGTATTCGTCGCATGTTATTGGCCGGACGTTTTGGATTGGGTCAACGAAGTCAGTTTGGAGTATTGTCTTGCATCCCGGATGCTTCCTCTGCCGGTCGATCAGCGCTATGGGGAGGAGGTCATGAATGGAATGCTGAAAGAATTGAATGATTTGAAATGCAAGGGCTGAAAACGGTCGTGATTTTGGGAGGTGTCAGACCTCATGCGGTATTGGCGGATTATCTCAGGCAGAGAGGATATCGGACGGTCCTGATTGACTATCTCCCTCATCCTTTCGCTAAGGACCACGTAGATATCCACTATCAGGAGAGTACATTGGACGTGGCCGTAGTGGAACAGATCTGCCGGAAGGAGAATGCGCGGTACATCATGGATTTGTGTACCGACAGGGCGATACCGGTGGGGGCTTATGTCGCGGAAAGATTGGGAATTGACCATCCGTACAGTTATGAGACCTCTCTGATTGTCACGAACAAGAACAAGATGAAGGCATGGCTGAAATCGATTGGTGTTCCTACCTCGGATTTCCGGATGGTGTTGTCCATCGATGATATTCAGGACGAGGGGCTTCGGTATCCTTTGGTCGTAAAACCGTCCGATGCTTCCGGCTCGATAGGCATCACGAAAGTGGGGAACTCCCAGGAATTGAGAGATGCTGTGGAGAAGGCCTTGTCGTTGAGTCGCAATCAGCAGGCCATCGTGGAGGAATTCGTCCAGGGGCCCGAAATCCAGATAGATTGTTTCGTGGCCGACGGAGAGGCCGTCGTATTGGATATCAAGGAGAAAAGAAAATACACCGGCGACATCCTGACACTCTCTTACGGCTCATTGATTCCCGCCCGGATATCCGATGAAATGAAGCGGCGTTGTCACGTCATCAGCAATCGGATTGCGACTGCTTTAGGCATTGAAAACGGACCTTTATACATTCAGGCAATTGTGGCGGACAGTGATGTGTCCGTTATCGAGTTCGGGATTCGGTTCGGAGGCAATCTGAGTTTCCGGATCGTCCAGGACATGACCGGGGTGGATATCATAACGACTTCGGCGGATGCCTTCCTTGGGTTGAAGCCTGAATTGAGAATACAGCAGCCCTCACTCCCCGTTTATGCGACCTATCATGTCTTCCCTCGTAAAGGGGTGTTTTCAGCATTGGTCGGATGCGATGAACTGAAAGCCGACGGGAGCATTGATACGTTGTATGCCAATAAACCTACGGGCATGATGTGCTCCGGCGATATGTCGTCGAGTGAGCGGATTGTCTCTTTCACCGTCCGTGCTGGTTCGTATAGGGAAGTGGACGAAAAGATGAAACACATCCTTCAAACGATGGATGTCTTGGATGAGCGGGGAGAGTCCATCATGCGAAAGGATATTTATGAACTTGTTTGAGAGAAATGAAGCATCATCAATATAATCCTCATTTCACCTTCGTGAAGGATCCCGTGAACTTCGACAAGTACACGGACCGTGCTTTGCTTCAGTATTGCCTGGGCGCTACGATGTATATGCCCGGAACGAAGGATTTCGTCCAAAAGATTGTTGACAGGAGTTATCCTGGGCTCACTTCCATGGTGATGTGCTTTGAGGATGCCTGCCCGGAGCAAGACGTTCCCGCCGCGGAACTGAATTCGATTCATCTGCTGGATGAGTTGGACAGGCTTGTCAAGGAGGGAGCACTGGACTACAAGGATATTCCTCTTATTTTCTTCCGTGTCCGGAATCTTGAGCAGTTCCACCATTTCAGTTCCATGCTGAAACCGGAGCACATCAGGTTCATTACCGGCATCAATTTCCCCAAGTTCAACAGCGTGACGGCGGAAGGCTATATGTGCCACCTGAAAGAGTTGAATAATCGGTTCGGAGAGGTGATCTATGGCATGCCGATTATTGAGGACCGCCGTGTTGCGTACAAGGAATCGCGTCTGGATGAACTCATCGCCATCAAGTCCGTGCTTGACAAATATAAGGATCTTGTCCTGAATATTCGTGTAGGAGGTACTGATTTTTCATCCTGTTTCGGTGTGCGTCGTGGAATCAATTATACCATCTATGATATCCTCACGGTCAGTAATTGTTTGATGGAGATCCTCAATGTTTTTACCCGCGATAACGATTACACGGTTTCCGGCCCAGTATGGGAGTATTTCAAGGCGAATAAGAGCATGAAGGCGATGGCCGAACTTCCCAAGGTTGATCTTCAGCAGACGCTTCTGAAACGGAAGGCGATAGTGAACGATGCCGTGGACGGCTTGATGAGAGAACTGGTGTTGGATCAGGCGAATGGTTTCATGGGTAAAACCTGCATCCACCCTTCTCACCTCAACTATATCAATGGCATGTTGGCAGTCACACAAGATGAGTATGATGACGCATTTCAGATTATGCATACCCATGGCGGAGTTGTGAAGGGGACGAAAGGAATGAACGAAGTTGGTCCGCATAAGGCATGGGCGGAGAGAATTATCCGAAGATCGGCAGCCTATGGGGTAATAGAAAATGAAACTTCTTATTTTGATTTGTTTAGAGGATGAGTATGAGTGTTTTTTCATCGTTGAAGAGAAAAGTTACCGACGTTTATTATAGAATTAATCGAAAGTTTTTTTTCGATGAATCTCAAGTCATTTACAATGGCAAAACCTTTAAATCCTATTGGGATGAGTTTTATAATGATGATAATCGCTCTTTTCTATCCAAGATTAGAGCCAAGGCTCAAGCAAAGGATGCTTTTTTAGAAGAGGGTTTTCGTCCAGATGAGTTTTGTTTACTCGGATTAGAGAATAATGAGAAAGCAGTTAGAGATGTTTATATTTCTAGAAAAAAAAAAGACGATTTATTGATTTCGTACTATGGTTCGGACTGGGGTGATATTTTACATGTGCTGAAAGACAAATATGTATTTTATTCCTATCTTAAATCTTTCTTTAAAAGAGATGTCACATATATTGGGAATCAGGAAGACCGAGATTCCTTCTTGCTTTTCTGTAATCGGCATCGTCAGTTCTTCGCAAAACTGAATAAGGGAAGGTGTGGGATTGGTGCCAAGGTGTTTGCAATTAAGGATGATAATCAGGCTAATAAAGTTTTTGATGAATTGATTTGTTCTGGAGAATGGGTTATTGAAGAATTGATAAAGCAATCTCCGGAAATTGCAGCATTCAATTCTTCTTCGGTGAATACCGTTCGCTTTCCATCATTCAAAAAAGACGGCGTGGTCACTTGTGCTTTCCCGTGTATGCGCTTTGGAAGAGCGGGCAGTGTTATTGATAATGCCGCTCAAGGTGGTCTAATTGTATCGATTGATGAGATGACTGGAGAGTTATATCCTAATGCTTATGATGAGAAAGGAAGTGTGTATGCTTCACATCCCGATTCTAAAGTACCATTCTGTGGTTTTCGTGTTCCTCAGTGGGACGGTTTGTTGGAGTTAATTAAGGAAGCGCATCTGGCTCTACCGGATAATCAGATCTATGTCGCATTTGACGTGGCTCTTTCTAATAGAGGATGGTGTATTGTTGAAGGCAATTGGGGTGATTTGTTCTTGCAGCAACTGTCTCTAAAAAAGGGATTAAAAAGCGAATTTGTTTCTTTACTGAATGGAAACAGTTAAACAATACAATCCCTGTTTGGATTTCGTGAAGGGACTAGCATGCATTTTCGTAGTCTTTATGCATTGTGAGTTTCCGGGGAAGGCTGGTGTTATCGTACAAGCGATCAGCCGCTTCTCGGTTCCCTTCTTCTTTATGGTATCGGGGTATTTCTGTTTCTATCCGGGGGAATACGATGGCACCATAATTCGGCGAAAGACAACACATATTTCAAGAATTGTATTTTGGGCGTCTTTGTTTTATGTGTTGTTCGCATTTGTGTTGAAAAGTGCCTATGTGGTTACAAGGTATGAGATATGGGCATTTGGTATCTTTAACCAACCGTTCATCATTGTAGGCCAGATATGGTTTCTCTTTGCACTTCTCTACGATTATTTCGCCTTTGGGATTATATGGAAAGCCGATAAGATTAAGTGGTTTTATCTCATATCGGCAGTCCTGATAGTCGTATATCTTTGTATGGCACAAGGGGCACATCTCTGTGGAATCAAGATTCAGAATATGTATTATCGGAACTGGTTGATTGAGGGCTTGCCTTTTTTCTTCGCCGGTCATTGGATTCATGCGAATCAAGATAAGATCAGGGTTTCTGACAAGATGCTCATTCCGGTTATTCTTGTCTCGACCTTGTTGTGTTTGGTAGAACGAAAGATAATGGGGCGTGACTTCGGGGTGAACATTATGACTTTTCCTCAGGTATTCGCTCTGTTCATTTATGCAGTGAAGTACCCTGACAGGCATCGTGGCATCATACAAAAAATCGGTAAACGCTACTCGATGTGGGTTTATATCCTGCACCCTTTTGTATTTCTGTC
>JAFXMA010000091.1 GCA_017530725.1 Bacteroidales bacterium | reverse complement strand
TACGCGCTGTTCGCCGTCCTGGGTATCGCCATCTTCTTCTGGTTCTCCTTCCACCAGAACGGCCAGTCCCTGTCGTTCTTCGCCCGTGACTTCGTGAACACCAGCAAGATCGCTCCTGAGATCTGGCAGGCGGTGAACCCGTTCTTCGTCATCGTGCTGACTCCGGTCATCATGTGGCTGTTCGCCCGTCTGGCCCGCAAGGGGAAGGATATCTCCACGCCCAAGAAGATTGCCCTGGGCATGTTCATCGCCGCTTGCGCGTACATCTTCCTGATCATTGTCGCCGTCGTCCATCACTATCCTTCCGGAGACGCGTTCAAGGCATTGGAAGAGAGTGTCAAGATGAGCATGAAGACCACCCCCGGCGTGTTGATCGTGACCTATTTCTTCCTGACCGTGGCGGAACTGTTCATCTCCCCGCTGGGCCTGTCCTTCGTTTCGAAGATTGCTCCGCGACACATGGTGGGCAAGTGCCAGGGTCTGTGGCTGACGGCCACGGCCATCGGCAATCTCTTCATCTTCCTCGGAGTCAAGATGCTGAACGCCTTCCCGCAGCAGTGGATGACCTGGGGCGTCTTCGCCTTGATCTGCCTGGCTTCCATGGGCATCATGGCCGGCATGTTGAAATGGCTGGAAAGAGTGGCGAAATAACCCGCTTCCTCCGGTAATTCCTTGTATGGAAATGGACAGTAAAAGAACTTTCGGCGTCCGTGTGCTGGAGTTTTTCATGAGGCT
Source organism: Bacteroidales bacterium (assembly GCA_017530725.1). Lineage (GTDB taxonomy): Bacteria > Bacteroidota > Bacteroidia > Bacteroidales > UBA932 > Cryptobacteroides. Next base: position 2,948 of record JAFXMA010000091.1, on the reverse strand, counting down.
TCCTGCCCGGCTGCCGCTCGGATACCACTATGCCTGGGGACGTTTCATCACCTGGCTCGTCCGTGACGTGTTCCATTACCGGAACGACGTGGTGTTCACGAACCTCGCCCGCTGTTTCCCGGACGCGGACTACGATGTGGTCAAGGATATCTACAGGAAGTTCTATGTCCATTTCGGCGAACTCTTCGCGGAGGCCGTCTGGTTCTCCGGCTGCCGCGGCGCGCGGGGGAGGAAAAGGCTCGTGAAGCAGCGCATCTGCGAAATCGAGAACATCGAGGAGTTCGACGCCTTCTACGACCGTTCCTCGTCCGTGATGGTCCTGAATTCCCATGCGGGGAACTGGGAACTGCTGGGCGGCATCGGCGAATATGCCCGCGCTGCCGGCGGGAAGCAGAACTGGACGCACAAGGAAGTCGTCGTCCTGTACCGCGCCCAGTCCAACAAGTTCTGGGACCAGGTCATGGCCGACGGGCGCTGCGCCCCGGTCTCGGACCTGGGTTTCGAAGGCTATGTGGAGGCCGGTTCCATCCTCCGCTACGCCATCACCCACCGGAAAGACAAGAAACTTTATATCTTCAACACGGACCAGTATCCCTATGCGAGGGCGGGCGGCTTCCCGGTCGGTTCCTTCCTCAACCAGGAGACCCTGTCGATGGGCGGCGGTGCCGCCATCGCCTGCAAGATGGGCATGTCCGTGGCCTATCTCCGCTGGTTCCGGACCGAACGCGGCCATTACCGCCTGGCGTTCGTCCCCCTTGTCGCGGACGCATCCGAAACCACGCCGGAAGAATTGATGAAACTGTATTACAAGCATCTGGAGAAGGACATCGAGGCCCAGCCCTGGAACTATCTCTGGACGCATAAAAGATGGAGGAAAATATGAACATGAGAGTTTTTGCCGCCTGCCTGCTGGTGGCCGTCCCCGTCCTGCTGGAGGCGCAGACCGTGACCTACAGCCTGCCGCAGACCACCGTGACCGTCGAAGTGGACGCCGTGCAGGAATCCTTCTTCGCCGGCCCCTATGCCGCCTATGCCAAGCGGCTCCTCGGAATCGATGTCCGCGAGGTGGATGCTTCCCGCTCCTATGTGAAGGAAGTCCGACTCGTCACCCGGACCGAGGCCGATCCTCAGGCCCGTTTCTCCGTGGACACGAAGGGAGTCGAGGACCGTTTCCTAGCACTTACCGCCCAGGGTCTCGTCTCTTTCCAGGACAAGTTGGAAGCCGGTGACCTCGTCTGGCGTTTCAACCCGCAGCCGGAGGCTGATTTCGGCAGCAAGGGCGTGACGTCCCAGACCAGGACCGAGACCCGGACCATCTGGAAAGAGGTCGAAACGGACACCGCCTTCGTCCGCGTTCCCGTAGAGGAAGCCTATCAGGTCCAGAAAACCCCTGAAATGAAAGCCCAGGAAGCCGCCGACATGGTCCTCAAGGCCCGCCGGGAGCGCTTCAACATCTCCACCGGCAACACCGACGCCACCTTCAGCGGCGAAGCGCTCGGCGCTGCCATCGCCGAACTGGACCGGGTGGAGAAGGAATACCTGACACTCTTCACCGGTTACACCGTTTCCCGGGAGCAGAGCGGCTCCTTCGACATCGTCCCCTCCGGCTCAACGCGCAAGTACACGGCCTTCCGTCTCAACGGCAAGGAAGGACTGGTCACCGACGGCCCTGGTACCGTCTATTCCCTGGAGTTCTCGCCGGAAGAGGTTACTGACGTGATAGGTGCCGTCCGGGATTCGAAGAACGTGGTCCACTACCGGATTCCCGCCGTCTGCAACGTCCGGCTCACCACCGGCGGCCGTACCCTCTTCGAGAGCCGCATCCCCGTTTACCAACTCGGCCTCGAAGCGCTGTATCCCCTGAAATAACTACACACAAAACAATCTGTCAATATGAGTATCAAAGATTTGGAACCCAAAGTGGTATGGGGCAATTTCTACGGACTGACGCAGGTCCCGAGGCCCTCCAAGCATGAAGGAAAAGTCATCGAATACCTGCTCAACTGGGGCAAGGAACACGGTGTCGAAGTCTGCAAGGACGAGACCGGCAACGTCATCTTCCGCGCGCCGGCCACGCCCGGCTACGAGAACCGCCGCGGCGTGATCCTCCAGGGGCACATGGACATGGTCCCGCAGAAGACCTCCGATTCCGACCACAACTTCCTGACGGACCCGATCAAGGCCTATGTCGATGGCGACTGGGTCACGGCCGACCGCACCACCCTCGGCGCCGACAACGGCATGGGCGTGGCGATGGGGCTCGCCGTGTGCGAGGACAAGTCCGTGGAACACGGTCCCGTCGAGGTCCTCGTGACCTATGACGAGGAAACCGGCATGACCGGCGCGACGGCCCTGAAGCCGGGCGTCCTGCAGGGCGACATCCTCATCAACCTGGACTCCGAGGATGAAGGCGAACTGTGCGTCGGCTGCGCCGGCGGCCTGGATGTCTCTGCCGAATTCAAGTATCGCAAATATCCGGTGAAACCCGGTTGGAAGGGCCTGAAACTCACCGTCAAGGGCCTCCAGGGCGGTCACTCCGGCATGGATATCTCCCTGTACCGCGCCAACGCGAACAAGGTGATGGCCCGCATCCTCCTCCCGCTGATGGAGGTGTTCGGCGTGCAGGTCGTCAGTTTCACGGGCGGCTCGCTGCGCAACGCCATCCCGTTCGAGGCCGAGGTCGAAATCGTCGTCCCCGCCGAGAACCTGGAGTCCGTGAAGAAACTCATCGGCAACATCTTCGACGAGATCAAGGCCGAGTACAAGGACAGCGATCCCGGCGCCGTGCTCTTCGTCGATGACGTCCCCGCCGCCCCGAAGTTCATCCAGGGCCGCGTGATGCTGAACGTGGTGAAGGCCCTCCTGGCCTGTCCGTCCAATGTCATCCGCATGAGCCAGGTGATGGAAGGCCTCACCGAGACCTCCATCAACATGGCCATCGTCCGCAC
>JAFXMA010000090.1 GCA_017530725.1 Bacteroidales bacterium | reverse complement strand
TTCCATCTGGTGCAAGATGGTCAAGCAGAAGGTCCCCTTCGAGGGCGTCTTCGACGTATTCGCCATCCGCTTCATCATCGACTGCCCGGAGGATATCAAACTCGAGAAGGAACTCTGCTGGAAGGTGTTCGGTTTCGTGACCGAGGAATATGAACAGGATACGAAGCGGCTCCGGGACTGGGTCACGAATCCCAAGCCCAACGGCTACGAATCCCTGCACATCACGGTCAAGAACCGCGACGGGGCCTACGTGGAGGTCCAGATCCGCACCCGGCGGATGGACGAGATCGCGGAGAACGGCTTCGCCTCGCACTGGTCCTACAAGGGCATCAAGCGGGAAGAGACGATGGACCGGTGGCTTACCTCCGTCCGCTACGCCCTCGAGCATCCCGACACCGACAGTCCCGAAGACCTGCCGCAGCCTCCGTCCCGGGAAATCTTCGTGTTCACCCCGACGGGTGAACTCCGGATCCTGCCCGCAGGGTCATCCGTGCTGGATTTCGCCTTCAGCATCCATACCAATATCGGCCAGCGCTGCGTGGGCGGCAAGGTGGGCGGCAAGGCCGTCTCCATCAAGGAGAAACTCCGTACCGGTGACGTCGTGGAAATCCTGACGGCGAAGAACCAGCACCCGGCCCCCGACTGGATCAACTTCGTGGTCACGACCAAGGCGCGACAGAAGATCAAGCAGGCCATCAACGAAGGCGAGAAAAAACTCGCCAAGGACGGCCGCGAACTGCTGGAGCGCCGCCTGCGGAACTGGAAACTCGAGTTCCCGGACGAGATGCTGACCGAGATGATGAAGAAGCACAGGCTGACCAGTGTCAGTGCGTTCTTCGCCCAGGTGGGAGGCGGCACCATCGATGTGAACGAGATCAAGGAGTACATCCTGACGGAGGAGAAACGCCAGCAGGAGGCGCAGGAAGCCGCACAGGCGGCGGAAGCGGCGAAAGTCCGGAAACTGGACACCAGTTCCAAGGACGACATCCTGGTGCTCAATGCCCGCGACCTCAAGGGACTCGACTACCGGATGGCCCGCTGCTGTAACCCGGTCTTCGGCGACGACGTCTTCGGCTTCGTCACCCGGGAGAACGGTATCAAGATCCACCGCATCACCTGTCCGAATGCCGCCCGCCTCATCGAGACCTATCCGTACCGCATCCAGAAGGTCCGTTGGGCCGATTCGCCTTCCAGCGGCTCCTTCCAGGTCTCCCTGAAGATCACCACGGACCAGGAAAGCGAGGCCCTGAACAAGATCATGGAAGTCGTGGGAACCTTCAAGGCCTCCATCCGTACCTTCAATGTGTCGGAGAACCAGCGGCAGGGCACCTATGACATCACGATGAAACTCCTCGTCCCCTCGAACCTCGAACTGGACAAGATCCTCTCCCAGATCCGGGCACAGAAGCATGTGCTGAAGGTGAACCGGCAGTAGATGCTTCGCTGCGCTCGGAATGACTGAGGGACAGCGCTCGGAATGACAAAAAACCGGAGGCCCAGCGGGTCTCCGGTTTCATTGTCAGCGAGGAGTGAATTACTTCACCTCGATCACGACGCAGCGGTTCTTGGCCGGGGTGTCGAAGATGTTCTTGGTGTCGCCGTTGGCAACGGTCTCGATGTTGTCGGTGTTGGCGCCGAGTTTGCCGAGGAGGGCCTTGACGGCATCGACACGCTGCTCGGAGAGTTTCTGGTTGCCTCTCGGGGTGCCGGTCTGCTTGTCGGCGGAACCGGTGAGGAGCAGTTTGGTGTTGGCATCGACCACGTTGTTGGCGAAGAACTCGAGGTGGGCCTTCTCACGCGCGGAGACCTTGGCGGAGCCGAGGTCGAAGTAAACGGTGGCCGGGGAGGCGACCTTCGCCTCGACAGCGGTGAAGCGGCCGTTCTTGAACAGATAGGTCTGACCATCGACGAGGTTCTTGAACGGAGCGAGTTGGTTCTCCAGGTCGGCGATCTTGTTCTTGAGTTGGGCGTTCTCGCGCTCGAGGGCGGCGACCTTGTCCTTCAGGGCGTTGTACTGGGCCTCGGTGAAAGGCACAGGGACGACGACCGGCATCACGGAACTCAGGCGGTCGAAACCGGTGCGGCCGAGGTTGAACTGCAGGCCGAGGGTGGCGGTCGGGAAACCGACATAGCGGCCGAGGAAGCCGTTCATCTCATAGGCCAGGCCACGGCCGGCGATGAGGCCGAGGTCGAGGTTGAGGTTCACGCGCTCGCCGAGACGGAAACTGTTGAGGAGGCCGAGGCCGGCTGCGAGTTCCTGGTCGAACACTTTCAGGCCGTGGTGCTTGATCAAGGTCAGACCACCGGAGACATAGGGAATGAGATTCCAGACACGGGTCTCCCTGTAGCCGTCGATGGCGTTGGTGATGTTCCAGAGCACGTCGCCATGGATGTAGTGGAAGGGAGCCTTTGCGAGTTCACCGCTCTTGGCGGTATTGTACAGGCCGTGCCAGCCGGCACGGAGACCGACGGTCGGGCTGAACCACTTGCCGAGATAGACGTCCGTGGCAAGACCCGCTTTGCCCAGGCCATACCCTTTTTCGAGGACGGAGTTCACACCGGCGCCGAGGCCGATGAACACGTTGTCAAATGCGCCGTTGGTCACATAGGGACCACGTACGACTTCGCCACCGGGACCGCGGTTGGCATCCTCCTGCGCATACGCGTTGACGGAGAACAGGAAACTTGCAGCAGCAAGGATTCCGAGAAGTTTGATGACTTTCATAATACTATGTTAAGTTTAATTGCGTCCATCCGTAATGTGCCACCAGGCACTATACAGTATGCAAATGTACGCATTTATTTCTTTAATCCAAAACCCTGCGGCCAATTTCGCGGCTGCGGAAAAAGACGTATCTTTGTATCATGAAGTTCCAGATCCAGTCCGAATACCAGCCTTCGGGCGACCAGCCCGCCGCCATCGACGGGTTGTGCAAGGCCCTCGGGGAAGGCGTTCCGGCCGTCACGCTGCTCGGCGTGACGGGCTCCGGCAAGACGTTCACGATGGCCAACGTCATCCAGCGTCTCCAGCGTCCCGCGTTGATACTCAGTCACAATAAGACGCTGGCAGCGCAGTTGTACGGCGAGTTCAAGGCCTTCTTCCCGCACAATGCGGTGGAGTATTTCGTGTCCTACTACGACTACTACCAGCCGGAGGCCTACATCCCGACGACGGATACCTACATCGAAAAGGACCTGAGCATCAACGACAAGATCGACGAACTCCGCGTGAGCGCCGCTTCCGCCCTGATGTCGGGGCGCCGGGACGTCATCGTCATCTCGTCGGTGTCCTGCCTGTACGGCATCGGCAACCCCGACGACTTCCACGACCAGACCGTCACGGTTCACAAGGGCGAAGCCATGTCGATGACGCGCCTCCTCTACAAGATTGTGGATGCCCTCTATTACCGGACCGAAACCGACTTCAAGCGCGGCTCCTTCCGCGTGCGCGGGGATACGGTGGACATCTTCCTGGGCGGTGCCGACTATGCCGCCCGGATCGAGTTCTTCGGTGACGAGGTGGACAGCATCTCCCTGGTGGACCCGGTGACCGGCGCCCGTTTCGAGGAACTGGACAAGATCGACCTGTACCCGGCCAAGAACTTCGTCACCTCCAAGGAGAAGGGGGCCAAGGCCGTCCTCCAGATCCAGGAGGACCTCATCGACCAGGTGGAATACTTCGAGAGCATCGGCAAATCCCTCGAGGCCAAGCGTCTCAAGCAGCGGGTGGAGTACGACATGGAGATGATCAAGGAGATGGGTTACTGCCCCGGGGTGGAGAACTACTCCCGGTATTTCGACGGCCGCAAGCCGGGCCAGCGCCCCTTCACGCTCATCGACTATTTCCCCGACGACTTCATCTGCTTCATCGACGAAAGCCACGTCACCCTGCCGCAGATCCGCGCGATGTTCGGGGGAGACCATTCCCGCAAGGCGACGCTGGTGGAATACGGTTTCCGCCTGCCGGCCGCGGCGGACAACCGCCCCCTCACCTTCGACGAATTCGAATCCGTCACCGGCCAGACCGTGTACGTGAGCGCCACGCCCGCCGACTACGAACTGGAGAAATCCGAAGGCCTCGTGGTGGAGCAGATCGTCCGGCCGACCGGCCTGCTGGACCCGCCCGTGGAAGTCCGTCCCACCGAGAACCAGGTGGACGACCTGATGGAGGAAATCCGCAAGCGGGCGGAGGTGGACGAACGCGTCCTCGTCACCACCCTGACCAAGCGGATGGCGGAGGAACTGGACAGTTACTTCGGCCGGATGGGCGTCCGGTGCCGCTACATCCACTCCGACGTGGACACGGCCGAGCGCGTGGAGATCATCGAAGACTTCAAGAACGGCCTGTTCGATGTCCTGATCGGCGTGAACCTCCTGCGCGAGGGACTGGATATCCCCACCGTCTCGCTCGTCGCCATCCTGGACGCCGACAAGGAGGGCTTCCTGCGGAGCGGCCGCGCCCTCACCCAGACCGCGGGCCGCGCCGCCCGCAACGTGAACGGGCTCGTGATCATGTACGCCGACACCATCACCCAGTCCATGGATGAAACCATCCGGGAGACGAACCGCCGTCGCCAGAAGCAGCAGGAATACAACCAGTTGCATGGCATCACGCCGCAGCAGGTGCAGGTCCGCGCGAATATCCTCATGTCCGAACTGGTCACCTCCAAGGAGGACACCACGCATGTCAGCGGTTTCCTCAACGAGGGCGGCGGACTGTCGGGCTCCGCGACGGGAAAGCCCCTCAATCCGCGTCTCCGCAACACCGTCACCGGGCATGTCAGCGCCGAGGATTCTGTTTCGGCCCCGGCCTATGTCCCCAATCCCTCCGACCTGGGCCGCGGCACCGTCTCCGTCGGCCTCGGCCACGATGCCAAACGGGATGGCTCCTCCGCCTATGTCGATGGCTACATCGCCGCGGACCTCGCCGCCGTCCTCCAGGACCCGGTCATCCGCTCCATGTCCCGCTCCCAGGTGGAGAAGGCGGCCGACGAGGCCAAGCGCAAGATGCAGAAAGCCGCGGCCGATCTCGATTTCACGGCCGCGGCCAAATTCCGCGATGAGATGTGGGCCTTGCAGGAATACCTGAAGGTCTGGAAAGACTAGTTACTTCCGGCCGGCCTTGCGGCGGCTCTTCTTGCGGCGGGCCTTGGAGGCGCGGGCGAAGAAGGCGGCTCCGGCGAGGGCCAGAAGGACGATGCCGATGAAGATGTAGGTGAACGCGTTGGCATTGTCACCCTTGACGCGGGACCACATCTCGATGAGTTTGGTGGTGTTCTCACCCCAGTCATGCTCCTGGGTGGAGCGCTCGATGTCGGCCTTGTCCGGATACAGGACCGGATTCGCGCAGACGGCGGTGTCGGCGGGGGTGAAGAAATAGGAGAGGTCGATAGGCTCGTAATCCTCGTCGGTGAAGGCGTCACGCACTTCGGGAGCGCCGCTCACGGACACGTAGCCGGTCTCCTCGACATTGCGGATGACGATGTCGGGACGGCTCATGAAGTTGATCCAGTAACTGGCGGCCCTGGTGTTCTGGGCATATTTCGGGATCACCCAGCCGTCGAACCACACGGTGAAGCCTTCCTTCGGGAGGGCGTAGCGGAGTTCGACACCCACTTCTCCGGCCTCTTCGATGGCCCACACGCCGTCACCGCTCCAGTTGAGGCTCACCCAGCCCTGCTCCTGGACCATCTGGTCCTTGCCGAAATCGGCTTCCCAGCCGGCCACGAGGGGCTTCACCTGCTTCAGATACTCCTCCACGGCGGCGATGTCCGCGTCGGAGGTGTAGTTCATCAACTGGTCCATCGTCACCTTTCCGGCGGCGATGTCCTGCTCCTTGACCTTCAGGATGATCTGGGAGTAGATGTCGCGGGCGGAGTCCTTGATGAAGATGCGGTCGGCGAACTTGGGATTGCGGACGATGTCCCAGGTGCTGGCTTCCTCGTCAGTCACGTACTTGGCGTTGTACAGGATGCCGGTGGTGCCCCACATGTAGCCCACGGAGTAGTCGTTCGCGTTCTTGCCCTTGCCATCCATCTTGTCGAAGCAGGCCCGGATGTACGGGGACATGTTCTCGTCGATATAGTTGGGCGTGGATCCGAAATCACGGTTCAGGGGCAGCAGGAGGTCGTTCTGGAGCATCCGCTCGATGATGTAGTCGGACGGGCACACGACGTCGTAGTCCTCGTGCCCCTTCTCGATCTTGGAGAGCATCGTCTCGTTGATGTCGAAGGTCTGGTAGATGACCTTGACTTTCTCACCGGTCTGCTGCTCGTACCACTGCTCGAACTCGGGAATGACTTCCTCGTCGATGTAGTCGGACCAGTTATAAACCTTGAGGATCTGGGAACGGTCCTCGGAACAGCCGGCGAGGAGGGCGACGGCCGCCAGGGTGATCAGGATTCTTTTCATCTGTTTTCTTTGAGTTTGCTGAGCCG
>JAFXMA010000089.1 GCA_017530725.1 Bacteroidales bacterium | reverse complement strand
GGCAGACACGGTGATACATCACGGTGGCGCCGCAGTTCGGGCAGACGCTGAGGGTCGGGACCGCAGCGTGATCGTGCGTTCTTCTCTTGTCTCTCCGCTGCTTGGAGAGTTTGTGTTTCGGATGTGCCATAGTTGCTTATCTTTATTTGTTTATTTTCCGTCAAAAAGTCCTTTCAGAGCGGCGAACGGGCTGTTCGTTTCTCCAGCCTCCTCGTTCTCCGGCTCCTGACCCAGAAACCTGACCGTGTCGGGGTTGCACTCCCCTTCCGCGTGAACCCGCTGCATGGGCAGAGACAGGCATACGTAGTCGTAAATGGCCTGGCTCAAGTCCAGTTCCGTGTCCGAGGCGCTCAGGATGAGAATCTCCCGGGAACCTTCCCGCATCTCCTCCTCCGTGGCCACCTCTTCCCCGAACTTCACGCTGAAAGCGGGGTGGGCCTCCACCGGGAGTTGCAAGTCTTCCAGGCATCGGTCGCAGGCGACCGTCACGTGCCCCCGGATATCCAGGTCCACGCCGATGTAATGCCCTGACTTGACGGCTCTTGCCTCCACTTCGACAGCGGCGTCAAGGATCTCTGAATTGTCAAACTGTTGAAAGAACTTCGTATCGGCCTTCCAGCGGTATTCCCGCTCTCCGGCCGCCCATCCATTCAGAGGAATGATGTACTCCATCGCCTAAAAACAGATTAAGGGTTGCAAAGGTACAAATAATTTTCCGAAAATCAATCATCCGTACCGGAATTTCTCTTCCGGTCCAGCGGATCGAGGAGAATCTTGCGCATCCGCATGTGATTCGGGGTGATTTCCACGAGTTCATCCTCCTGGATGTACTCCAGCGCCTCCTCCAGGGAGAACTTGATGGCCGGAGGCAGGACGACCTTCTCGTCGGAGCCCGAAGCGCGCATGTTGGTGAGTTTCTTGGTCTTGCAGATGTTAATGTTCAGGTCCCGCTCGCGGGTGTGCTCGCCGACGACCATGCCGCAATAGACCTCCTCGCCGGGCTCGATGAAGAAGCGGCCGCGGTCCAGCAGTTTGTTCATCGAATAGGCGACGGCCTCGCCAGTCTCCAGGGAAACCAGAGAGCCGTTGATGCGCATTTCGATATCCCCCTTATAGGGCTGGTAATCCTTGAAACGGTGCGCGACGACGGCCTCGCCCTGGGTGGCGGTCAGCAGATTCGAGCGCAGGCCCATCAGGCCGCGCGTCGGAATCTCGAACTCCAGGAGCGTCCGGTCACCGCGCGGCTCCATCCGCACAAGGGCGGCCTTGCGGCGGGTGGAAAGTTCGATGGCGGCACCCACGAACTGCTCGGGAACCTCGATGGAAAGTTCCTCGATCGGCTCGCAGCGCTGGCCGCCGATGGTCTTGTCCAGCACCTTGGGCTGGCCCACCTGCAACTCGAAGCCCTCGCGGCGCATCGTCTCGATGAGCACCGACAGATGCAGGACGCCACGGCCATAGACCACGAAGGAATCGGCATTCAGGCCCGGCTTGACGCGGAGGGCGAGATTCTTTTCCAGTTCCTTCTCCAGGCGCTCCTTGATGTGGCGGGAAGTCACGAACTTGCCGTCCTTGCCGAAGAACGGAGAGTTGTTGATCATGAAGAGCATGGACATCGTAGGCTCATCGACAGCGATCGGAGGCAGCGGTTCCGGATTCTCGATGTCGGCGATGGTGTCGCCGATCTCGAACCCTTCGATGCCCACCAGGGCGCAGATGTCGCCGCACTGGACCTCATCGACATTGGCCTTGCCGAGGCCCTCGAACACCATCACCTGCTTGATCTTGGACTTCTCCACGATATCGTAGCGCTTGCACAGGGACACCGGCATGCCGGTCTTCAGGCTGCCCCGGGTGACACGGCCCACGGCGATACGGCCCACATACGGAGAATACTCCAGGGAAGAGACGAGCATTTGCGGCGTGCCCTCGACGACGGCCGGAGCGGGGATTTCCGTGAGGATCGTGTCCAGAAGGGCGGTGATGTCGCCGGCGGGCTTGCGCCAATCGGTGGACATCCAACCCTGCTTCGCGGAGCCGTAGATGGTCTTGAAATCCAGTTGGTCCTCGGTGGCGCCGAGGTTGAACATGAGTTCGAAAACCTCTTCCTGCACCTCGTCGGGGCGGCAGTTGGGCTTGTCCACCTTGTTGATGACCACGATGGGCTTCTTGCCCATGTCCAGGGCCTTGTTCAGCACGAACCGCGTCTGCGGCATGCAGCCCTCGAACGCGTCCACGAGGAGGAGGACGCCGTCCGCCATATTGAGCACACGCTCCACTTCGCCACCGAAATCGCTATGGCCGGGCGTGTCGATGATATTGATCTTGACGTCTTTGTACGTGACGGATACATTCTTCGCGAGAATGGTGATGCCGCGCTCCCGTTCCAGGTCGTTGTTGTCCAGGATGAGGTTCCCCAGGTCCTCGGGCCTGCGCACGAGATTCGCCTGGTAGATCATCCGGTCCACGAGCGTCGTCTTGCCGTGGTCGACATGGGCGATGATGGCGATGTTTCTGATGTCTTGCATATACTGACTAACCTTCTTCTTTAAAACTTGCAAAGTTAACACTTTCCGGCCATTATCCGGTAAAAAAAGCCCGGAAACTTACGTTCCCGGGCCTGTGCGCGAAATCAGAGTCGAACTGACACGTCCTTTCGGACACTACCTCCTGAGAGTAGCGCGTCTACCAATTCCGCCATCCGCGCGATTGTGGATTGCAAAGGTACGAAGTTTTTTCGAAACTGCAAATTTTATTTGACTGAAAACTCAGATCCAAACCTCCAATTCTTCCGTCCGGGACCAAAGGTCCGTGGAAATCGTAACAGAGGTGACGGATATGTCCAAATGGAGCGTGAGGTCGTCCAGATCGGGGACGGTCCAGTCGTAGCCGGAGGCGGCGATGTAGGAGCCGAGGGCGAAGGTACGGACGATACGGTCCGAGAAGACGATATGCATCAGAAGCGAATCGTCTCCCTGGCGCGGGAGACGGAGGACGGCGCGGCCGTCGGCGGCGGGCAGGAGCCGACGGGAGAATGCCCCGGGAGCGGGGGAACCGTCCGGCCGCCAGCCGCCGCTGAAGCCCTCTACGGCCACCTCGAACGGTGGCCCGTAGCCGGGCGGCCCCGTGAAAAGAAGTTCCAGTGAACAATACTGCTTCCTCAACACGATGGGAAGGACCACCTGCTCGGCTTCGGTCGATACATCGGCATAGAACAGGTACAGCGGCGGGGCCTCCTCCCCTTCCGGAATCAAGACGCTTCCGTCCTCCTCCGCCAAGGCGCCGCCCACGGCGGACACGGCCAATTCCCCCTTCGGAACCGGCAGCACGATGACCGTGTCCGTATGGACGACCTCCACGCAGGAGTACCCCTCCCCCACCACGTCCAGGACCACGGGACGCACCGGCAAGCCGGCAAGTTCCAGGGTCAGGGCGCAGGGACAGGCCGCCCTGTTCTCCTTGATGGAACAGGATGGCAGGAGCAGCAGCGGTACGAGGAGCCGGAGAAGCCCGTCAGAAGACATAAGAAAGTGATAATGATAGATCGTTGGGGAGTATGAACGTCTTCTCGCCGGAACCCTCCGTGACTCCGCATACCGGACATGAGTAGATCGTGTAGCGCTGCAAGCCGCCCCAGACCCCCGCTCCCACGGAAACGTTCAGGTGGGGATGGAGCATATAGGTGAAACCGGCGGAGAGACCCGCTCCCAATCTGTCTCCCTCGTCCGTTACGGCCGAGCGGATCCCTCCCCGGTTATATTCCTGGTATTGGACCTTCCCTCCGAGCCACCAGCCCGAGAATACGTGCCAGGGCCAGAAACGCACGCCTGCGGCGTACAGTTGCTGCCGGGCCGAGAGCGGCTCCGGCGTTTCCGCCTTGTACAGGAAAGGGTTGTATTTGGCTCCTGCCGTGAGGGTCCATTGACGGGCAACCGCCACGTCCCCCTCTACGTTCAGGGTCCCGAAATCGGCATAGTCCAGCACGTTGGTCGCCACGGACAGGCGCTGGGCGGAGGCGGCGCCCCCCACCAGGAGGGCGGCCGCAAGCATCAAGATCTTTTTCATCGGCTGTATCGGCTAAAAACCTGGGAAATCGTACTCTCGCGCTCCGGGAACAGCATCACGAGCGTATCTTCGAGATCGTCCCGCGAGGTCACGTCGGACTTCAGGGCCTTGAAGATGTCCGCACAGGTCAGGCCCCGCTCGTACAGATACCGGAATATCTGCGGATAGAACCAGTGCGTGGTACCGAAGGCGGGCAGATCCCCGCCGTAACGGTCACGGAAGAGGACGCTCTCCATGAAATAGCCCCACATTTCTCCCACCTCGCAATAGCCGGCGTCCTCCCCGGATCCGCTACCGTACACCTGCCTCCCTTCCGTCACGTAGGAACGGAGCACATACGCAATGTACGGATTCCACCAGGCATTCCCCACCTGGGCATAATGGCTGGCGTGCGCCATTTCGTGCATCACGGCCGAATACAGGTCGATGAAAGCGCCGTCCCCCGCCTTCGCTCCGATGGTGATATCCGGAAGGAAAGTCTTCAACAGGGAGGCGTATCCTCCCAAATACCGCTGTATCCAACTGTTTCCTTCGACGAACGCCCCGTGATGGAGCATCGCCGTACTGCTGCACGAAAGGTCTTTGAAAATCCACAGCCGCAGGTCCTGCGGAGGCGTCCGGAGGTCCAGGTCGGACGAGGCGCAGCGGGCGATGTAGTCGTAGGCGGCATTGTTCACGACCGCCCGGCGGAACAGGGCACCGTCCGCGCCCTCGTCGATATGGACATCCACGCCCGCGGCCGGACCGGTCCCCAGGGTCGATACCGATGCCGGGACAAGAATGAGGTTCAGACCGATGGAAAAGCCGGCGGTATTCTTGAAGACCAGCCGGTACCGCGGTGTGGATGAATACTTTTTGGACATCTGATAGTAGCCGTCGCGGTCCGTGTAGGTCGTGGCGAACTTGACGAAACTGTTGCAGCACACCATCACGCCGGCCACGCCGTAAGGCTTTCCGCCGAAGGCATGGGGGTCCTCGACCGTAATCCGGCCTTCGGGGAACACCGCTTCCGCACTGGAACGTGTCTGCGGATAGAGTTCCTCATTGCCGGTCAGCCGGTATGCCTCGGCCTCCACGGCATCCCAGTCGATGCCACTTTCCGCCCGCGTAGCGGGGTCATTTTCCGAGAGATAGCATTCGTCCAGGATCTCGTACCGGATGCCCGCAGGGAACTCGAAATCTTTCCCCACCACGGCATACTGCCACGTGATGGCGTTCTCGGCCAACTCGGGATCGTGATAATAATCTCCCTCCTTGACGATGCGGTAATCCACCGGATGGTCGGTCAACTTCAAGCCCTTCGAAAGCAGGAGCGAATACTCCTCCTCGTCCTTGGGCAGGAAGCGTACGTAAAAATCCGTTGCAACGATGGAAACAGTACCCGCCTTGGTCGGATACAGGCGGGCCACGGCCTCCCGTACATTCTCCACGGCGTAGGGATCTTCCAGTTTCTCCCCCAGTTCAATCATTCCGTGAGACAGGGCGGAGATGTCCACCCGCCGGCCGTCCGGGCCAGGCACACCCTCTTGGCGGCATCCCGTCAGGAGCACCAGGGGCAATATCAGTTTCCAACAGTTTCGCATAGCACATTTCATTTGTCCGATGCAAAACTGCGAAACCGACCCGTTTTATAAAAATATTAAGCATTTAAGTTTCTAAAACGCATTCTGCGCGGCTGCAGGGGCGTTTTCAAGCCTCTGCAACCGCGCAGGACATGCGCATTTACGCTAATTTGCCGGATTCCGGCCGAAACAACGCCTTCCCAGGGCCTTCCGGCGGCGATTCCACCACAAAACCGTAAAACGGATGTGGGAAAGATTCAGGATGACAGGCCTAGAAGTACGCGACCGTCTTCTGCTCCACGGCGGAGAGAAGTTGGTTCGCGAGGCGGCTCACGCCGAAACGGAACAGGCTCTTGTCCAGCCATTCCTTCCCGAGGAGGGTGGAAACGATGGAGTAGTAGCATACGGCGTCCATCGCTGAGGAAATGCCACCGGCGGCCTTGAAGCCCACCTTGCGGCCGGTCTGCTCGAAAAACTTCTTGATGCACTGGCACATCACGTAGGCGGCCATCGGGGTGGCGTTCACCTCCACCTTGCCGGTGGACGTCTTGATGAAGTCGGCCCCGTTCTCCATCGCGAGGAAGGAGGCGTCGGCGATGCGCTCGGGAGTCACCAGCAGGCCGGTCTCCAGGATCACCTTCAGCACGACGGGACGGCCCAGTTCGGCGGCCACCTTGTCGATGCACTCGCGGCTGGCCAGGATTTCCTTGCCGGCGGCATCGTAATCCCCTTCCAGGAAGGAATTGAGGGCGAGGACGATGTCAATCTCGTCGGCCCCTTCTCGGACGGCCATCTCGATTTCGTGGAGTTTGACCTCGAGGAAACTCTGGGAGGACGGGAAGCAGCCGGCGACCGTGGTCACGTGGACGCGCGGGTCCTTGCGGGTTTCCCGGACGACGGAGGCAAAGTTCGGATAGACGCATACCGAAGCCGGCAGCGGGTAGTTCGGATAATCGACCGCGAAGGAATTGACCTTCTCGACGAGTTTCCGCACGGAGGACGGGGTGTCCTTGGGGCTCAGGGTAGTCAGGTCCATGATGGAGAAGCACTCCTTGAGGACTTCGTTCGAAACGACCTGGTCCAGGCCCGAAGCGATCAGTTCCAGATGACGGGCAATCGCCTCCTTGTCAGGGGCATAGCCATACTTGGCAGATAGTTCCATAGTGTTATCCTTTGATTTGTAGTTTGTATCCTTCGTCGATGAGGGGCTGCACGAGAGCGCGCATCTCCTCCACCGTATATTTCCCGAGTCCTTTCATCGGGGTCTCGCGGTCGATGGTATAGACCATCACTTCCCGGGGCTTCAGCCGCCGGACGATGTCCATCCACGCATCGACCCAGTCCTCCGTGGCGAATCCGTCGGCCTTGAGGAACATGGTCTGGAGGACGAAATCCCCCTCGAAGCGTTCCAGGTCCCGGACGATGTCTTCCACGTGATAGTCCCCGAGCGGCTGGTTGATGAGCCGGGCCTGCGCATCCGTGGCCGCATCCAGTTTGAGGATGGGGTTATCCACCTTCCGAAGCGCTTCGAAAACGCCCTTGCGCCAGGTTTTCGTCGCATTCGACAGGACGGAGACCTTCGCCTGGGGATAGAACCGGTCCCGGAGTTCCAGGGTAAGGTCCACAATCTCCGGGAAATCCGGATTCAGGGTGGGTTCCCCGTCGCCGCTGAAGGTGATCGAGTCGATGGGCGTGCCCGCCTCGTGGCAGGCTACGAGTTTCTCCGCCAGGGCCAGGCGGACATCCTCCGCCGTCGGGAGCACGCGGTCGCCGCGCCCGTCGGCATTCCAGCCGCACTCGCAGTAGATGCAGTCGAAATTGCAGACCTTGCCCCCCTGGGGCAGCAGGTTGATGCCCAGGGAAGAGCCGAGCCTTCTCGAGAAGATGGGGCCGAAAACGGTGGTTTCACGCATCATAGGCGGCGGGATTACGACGCAGCGGTCAGGCGGCCGTCCGCGTCCAGGTTGTCGATCAGCACCAGCCCCGGACGCTTCCCCGGCTCCAGGGTGCCGAATTCCGGCCTGGCCAGGAATTCCGCCCCGTTGCGGGAGGCCCAGGTAAGGAGTTCTCCCAGCGGTACTTCAGGGAAGTTCCGCTGGAGGCAGTAGAGTTCGTCCACGATGTTCAGGTCGTCGTTGGACGAAAGGGAGTCCGTGCCCACGCACACCTTCAGGCCGTTCCGGCGCATCAGGTCGACGGGAGGCAACGCATTGTGTATAAACAGGTTCGACAGCGGGCAAACCGCCACGAAGGGGTGGTTCATCACGGCCTTCACCGCATCGACTCCTTCCTGGTCCATGCAGCATTCGTGCACCAGCAGGATGTGCTCGTCAAACGGCGCGGAATGCCCCGCCAGAAGTCTGTCGATGAAATAGAGCAGGGAGGACTTCCCCGTAACCGGCGGGACGCTCATCCCGGCCTTGACGCGGTTCTCCCACATCTTTCCGGAACCGTACTTGAGCATCTCCTCTTCCTCTTCCGTTTCCTCGCTGTGGAACGAAAGGAAGCCGGATCTGAGGCCTTCGACGCTCACGGCGGTGACCAGTTCAGGACTCATCGTATAGCACGCGTGCGGCGTCGGGGCCGCGTTGATGCCGAAGCCGTCGGCCACTTCCTTCAGTTTCCGGACCCCGTCCATCACGGCGCCGCAGTCCTCCGGCTCCGTGCCGAAGACCTCCAGGAAGGTGCGGGTGTACATCGGATGACGGGCCTTCACGGCGAAGGAATCGGCGCAGTTGGAGATGTCGGCCATCGCCACGACGCCCTGCTCCCAGAGGCTGTCCATCGCGACGGTGAGGTCCCGGACCTTCTCCTCCATCGACTTCGTGTCGCGGAGTTCGTTGATCTGGTCGATGAAGCCGGCCATGCCCGTCCCCTTGCGGAACATGCCCTTCATGTAGGAGAGTTCCACATGGCAATGGGCATTCACGAATCCCGGGGCGATGGCACCTTCGTAGAAGACCGGTTCTGACGCCGGATCCGCGCAGACGCCCGTCCGGATGACGGTTCCGTCGTCCTCCAGTTCCACGAATCCGTTCACGACAGGCGCTGTCGTGTCCAGCCGGTACAAGTATTTCGCTGCCAACCGTTTCATTCCTTTACTCTCATATTGTCCTTGGGTTCCTCGACCTCGGTCTTGGGCTTGGGAGTAACCCGGATCGGAACCTGAGAACGGGTTTCCTGAATGATGAGCCGATTCCCCGGTTTCTCCGCTTCTTCGTCCTCAGCGGGAAGATCGGCTTCCACTTCTTCCTGTTTCGCATCCAGCGAATCCGCCGCTACCGTCAGCGTGTCCGCCTGGACCGCCACCAGGCGGAACCAGGCCGGATACCGGGAGGTGTCACGCTCGACGCGGGCAAGACCTACGAAGACGGCATCCTTCGAGAAGGGGGCCAGGAGCGAATCCACGAGCGGATACTTCCGTCCCTTCTTACTGGCCAACTGGTCGTTGTACTCGATGATCTTGTCCAGGGCCGACACTTCCGCGGACAGCCGCTTGGTCACTTCCTCGAAAATCTTCGCGAAACGCTCGGGGTCCCGGAGATAGTGCCGCACGCTGTTCTGGTAATCGTCCGTGTCGTAGCCGTACTTGTTGAATACGGCCTCGTACACCAGCAGCGTATCCATCTGCTTGGATGACTTGCCTTCCTCCCGGACCTGCTGGTCCGCAAGGAACATGTCCACGTAGATGTCCGTCAGGGTATCCTTCGGAATGACCCGGGGACCCTGGCAGGCAGCCACGGCGACGAGGACAAGGACGATATGCAGGATGCGCTTCACTAGCGGAGGATGGCGCCGAATTCGTTCTGGAAACCGGACAGGATCCTGTCCATGGTCTTCTCCACCTCGGCGTCCGTCAGCGTGCGCTCCTCGTCCTGGAGGACGAAGTTCAGGGCGTACTGCTTCTTACCCACGAGGATGTTCTCCCCGCGGTACACATCGAACAGCGTGACGCTCTTCAGGAGTTTCTTCGCGGCGCGGAAGGCGGACTTCCGGAGGTCGCCGTATGCGACGGATTCGTCCAGCAGGACGGCCAGGTCACGCCGCACTTCCGGGAACTTGGGCAGTTCGGTGAAGGAGAACTTGTCGCGCTTGACGAGTTTGAACAGCACCGGCCAGGAAATCTCCGCGGCGAACACGGGCTGCTTGATGCCGAAACGCTTCGCCAGCACCGGGTTCACGGTACCGAGCGTGGCCAGCACCTGCGGCTCCTTGCCGGGCAGGTAATAGACGATGCCTTCGACATAGATGTCGGCCGGCGCGGCGGTCGTCTGCAGGGTGGCCGGATCGATGCGGTAGCGCTTCAGGAGCAGTTCCACATAGCCCTTGAGTTGGAAGAAGTCGCTCTTCGCTGCCGGGGTGCGCCACACCTTCGCGGGCGTTCCGGTGATGAAGAGGGCGAAGTTCTGGTGCTCCTCATACCCTTCCAGGGTAGTGCCGTCCTTCTCGGGAAGACGCTGATAAACAGAGCCGTACTCGAAGGTCTTCATCGCCGTGACCTGGCGGTTCAAGTTGTAGGCGATGACCTCCAGACCGTTCAGGACGAGCGTCTGGCGCATCACGTTCAGGTCCTGGCTGAGCGGGTTCACGATGTGGACGCAGCGCTCGGCCGGGAAGGTCTCCAGTTTCGTGTAGTACTCCTCCTTGGTGAGGGAGTTGTTCATCGTCTCGGTGAATCCGTTCGCTGCCAGGAAGTTGGAGATGCCGTTGCGGATGGCTTCCGGCTCCGGGGAAGGCGTGGCGTTCACGCTCATCCGGAGATTGTCCGGGAACTCGACATTGTCGTAGCCGTAGATGCGGAGGATCTCCTCCACCACGTCGCACTCGCGATAGACATCGACCATATAGGTCGGAGCGGCCACCAGGGCGCCGTTCGCGCGCTTCTCGACGAAATCGTAGTTCAGGCCCGCGAGGATCTTCTCGATCGTGTCGTGGCCGATCTTCTTGCCGATGAAGCGTTCGATGCGGTCGTAGTCCAAATCGATCCGTTTCCGGCCGATGGGTTCGGGATACACTTCCTGGACCTTGCCCACGACCGCGCCGCCGGCAAGTTCGAGAATGAGCAGGGCGGCACGCTTGGCGGCATACAGGGCGCATTCCGGATCCGCACCGCGCTCGAAACGGAAGGAGGCGTCGGTGGAGAGTTGCTGGCGCTTGGCGGTCTTGCGGACCGAGGCCGGATCGAAGTAGGCGCCTTCGATGAAGACGTTCACCGTGGCATCCGTCACGCCGGACTCGTCACCGCCGAACACGCCGGCGATGCACATCGGGCCCTCCGCATCGCAGATGACCATGTCCGTGGCGTCCAACTTGCGGGTGAGGCCGTCCAGGGTGACGATGGGCTCGTCCTGGGCCGCCCGGCGCACGATGACCTTGCCGCCGCGGATCTTGTCGGCGTCGAAGGTGTGCAGGGGCTGGCCGGTCTCGAAGAGGATGAAGTTGGAAATGTCCACGACATTGTTGATGGGACGCAGGCCGATGGAGAGGAGTTTCTTCTGCAGCCACTCCGGGGACGGGGCCACCTTCACGCCCTTCACCGTGATGCCGGTGTAGCGCGGAGCGCCCGTCGTATCAAGCACTTCCACGGGGATGGCCTCGCCTTCACCTTCCCGGAACGCTTCCACGGACGGAAGGTTCAGGGCGCAAGGGAGGTCGCGGGATTTCAGGTAGGCGTACAGGTCCCGGGCCACGCCGATGTGGGAGGCCGCGTCGATTCGGTTCGCCGTGATCTCGTACTCGATGACGGACTCCTCCTTGAGGTGGAGATATTCCTTCGCGGGCGTGCCGACGACGGCTTCCGCCGGAAGGACCATGATTCCCTCATGAGAGGAACCGATGCCCAGTTCATCCTCCGCGCAGATCATGCCGAAGGATTCCACGCCGCGGATCTTGGATTTCTTGATCTTGAAATCGCCCGGAAGGACGGTGCCGATGCGGGCGAAAAGGACTTTCTGGCCGGCCGCCACGTTGGGCGCGCCGCAGACCACGGTCACGGGGTCGGGCGTGCCGTCATTGACCGTCGTGATATGCAGATGGTCGGAATCCGGATGGGGGATGCAGGTGAGCACCTCGGCCACCACCACGCCGGCGAGTCCGCCCGGAATCTCTTCCTGGAACTCCACGCTGTCCACCTCGATGCCGATCGCGGTCATCGCCTCCGCCACCTGGTCGGCGGTCAGGTCACAGGAGAGATACTCTTTGAGCCAATTGTAGGAAACTTTCATAATATGTCAATTCTCAATATCTTCTTTTCTGAACAAGGATTCCACGTACTCCTTCTTGTCGAACACCTTCAGGTCGTCGATCCCCTCCCCGATGCCGAGGAACTTGATGGGGAAGCGGAACTGGTCCACGATGCCGACGACCACGCCGCCCTTGGCGCTGCCGTCCAGTTTCGTGACGGCGAGGGCGGTGACATCCGTGGCGCGGGCGAACTCCTTCGCCTGGACGAACGCGTTCTGGCCGGTGGAGCCGTCCAGCACCAGCAGCACCTCGTGCGGCCCGTCCGGGACCACGCGGCGGATGACGTTGCGGATCTTGGTGAGTTCGTTCATCAGGTCGATGCGGTTGTGCAGGCGGCCGGCCGTGTCGATGAGGACGACGTCGGCCCCCTTCGCGACGGCGGACTTCACGGTGTCGAAGGCTACGGAGGCGGGATCGGAGCCCATCGCCTGCTTGACGATGTCCACCCCGGCGCGCTCCGCCCAGATGGTGAGTTGCTCCACGGCCGCGGCCCGGAACGTATCGGCGGCACCGATCACGACCTTCTTTCCCTGCGCCGTAAGCATCGACGCGAGTTTGCCGATGGTAGTGGTCTTCCCCACCCCGTTCACGCCCACGACGAGCATCACATACGGTTTCTTCGAGAAGTCGAAAGGCTGCACCGGGGCCTCGTCACCATCCACATTCAGGAGTTTGCCGATCTCGTCGCGGATGAGGTCCACGAGTTCGTCCATGGAAACGTACTTGTCCCGCTCCACCCGGTCCTCCAGGTTCTCGATTACCTTGAGGGTCGTGTCCACACCCATGTCGGAGGACAGCAGCGCCTCCTCCAGCGCGTCCAGCACGTCGTCGTCCACCTTGGATTTCCCCACGATGGCACGTCCCAGTTTCTGGAAGAAGTTCAGATTGGTCTTCTTGACCCCCTTGTCGAAAATACCCATTTGCCGTTTTTTCTTATAGCCTACAAATATAATCAATTTCCAGCGACAAAAAAAGTGGTCCACCGGGCGGTGAACCACTTGATTTCAGAGGATGCGGAAGGGGGATTACTTCGCGTTGAAGAACTCCTTCTCCTTGCCCTGCTCGACGAGTTGCTCTACGAAAACGTAGGCACCGGTCTTGGGGCTCTTTTCCATGCGGATGACCTTGACCATGTGCTTGGCACCGGCCTTGGCGTCGAAGGTTGCAACTGCTTTCTTTGCCATAGTTCAATCTCCTTTCACTTACTTGATTTCACGGTGGAGGGTCACTTTCTTGAGGTACGGGTTGTACTTCATGCGCTCGAGACGCTCCGGAGTGTTCTTCTTGTTCTTGGTGGTGATGTAACGAGACATACCAGGTACACCGCTAGCCTTCTGCTCGGTGCACTCCAGGATGACCTGCACCCTGTTTCCTTTGGTCTTCTTTGCCATAGTGCTTACAAATTAAACAAGGTTCACGTATCCTTTCTTCTGGGCTTCCTTCAGGGTGGCGTCGAGACCGTTCTTCTCGATGATACGCATACCCTTGGTGGTCACCTTGAGGGTGATGAAACGCTGCTCGGCCTCGGACCAGAACTTCTTGGTCTTGAGGTTGAGGGCGAAGTCGCGCTTGGTGCGCAGTTTGGAATGAGCGACGTTGTTGCCGATCATTCTCTTCCTTCCGGTTATCTGACAAACCTTAGACATAATGTTATACTTTTTAATTGTTTTCGTTTCTACGGGGTGACGGGAAGGTCTTCAGGAACCTGCGCCACCGGATGTTTTGCGGGAAACTCCTGTTCCCATCCGTTGAAAGCCAGATGACGGCCGGCGTGCCCACGATGTGCTCCTCCGGGACGAATCCCCAATAACGGGAATCCAGGGAGTTATGCCGGTTGTCACCCATCATGAAATAATAATCCTGCTTGAAGGTGTAGCTGTCCGCTTCCTCTCCGTTGACCAGGATGGATCCGTCCTTCTCTTCGAGCGTGTTGTGCTCGTAGTCGCGGATGATGCGCTCGTAAAACGGGAGCGTTTCCGCATTGAGGGGGACCGTGGCGCCCTTGGAAGGGACCCAGAGGGGTCCGAACTGGTCACGGCTCCAACCGGTCGTTCCCGTGAACGGGAAGATCTCGGTATCGGCGACCGTGTCGATGTTCGGCGTCACTTCGACCACATGCGAGAAGGATTTCACCTTTTCGAGCATCTCCGCGGTGAGCGGCATCCAGGGATAACCCGGTACACGCGCATCGTAATAGAGCTCCTTCGCATTGAGGCCGAGCTGGTCGATCACACGCTGGCTGAACTTCTCGCCGTCCGTCACGACCCGGTAGGTCAGCTGAAGGCCGGGATAGGTTTCCTGCTGGATGCCGTTGACCCATACGAGACCGTCCTTGACGGCGATGGTGTCACCGGCCACAGCGACGCAGCGCTTGACATAGTGGTCTTTCTTGTCCATCGGGCGCACGATCACCGGACCCAACCGGTTGATGGTGTATTCCCTTCCGGAACTCCGCACCCACGCGTAGTAATCGTCGGCCGGAGCCTTGGTGAGGACGGTATCCCCGTTGGGGAACCCGAAGACTACGATGTCGCCCCTTTCGACACTCCTGAATCCCTTGAGCCTGCGGTAGTCGTTCTGGATGAGGGTCGAATAGGACTCCTTTCCGAAAGCCACGTTGTGCGTGAACGGGATGGTGAGCGGGGTCTGGGGGACCCTGGGGCCGTAGGTGAGCTTGCTCACGAAGAGATGGTCTCCGGTATAGAGCGTGCTCTCCATGGAAGAGGACGGGATCTTGAAGGCCTGGAAGAAGAAAATGTTGATGAACGTCACGACGACCACCGCGAAGATGATCGCGTCGAGCCAGTCAAGCCAGACATTGTGCTTCTCTCCCTCCTTGTACTCTTTTTTCCAGAAGAGCCACTTCACCTTCTTGGTGATGAGGAGGTCGAAGATGATGATGAGGCCG
>JAFXMA010000088.1 GCA_017530725.1 Bacteroidales bacterium | reverse complement strand
GTGGACCCCGCCTATCTCGAGAAACAGAAAGCGTCGCTCCTCCGCAAGAACCGCTATGTCCTCTATTTCAACGACAAGGAAATGGAGGCCGTGGACGAATACTGCAACCGCTTCAAGGTCCATGCGAAAGCGGCCCTTTTCCGGGAAGCCATCATGTCCAAAGTACTCTCCGAGTTGGACGAGAACCATCCTACCCTTTTCTGACATGCCTGAAGACATCCACATCCTGCGCGACGTCACGGTCGACGGCGTCCGCCACATCACGGCCGTTCCCTCGGCCCTCGTCTGTTCCCGCCAGATCGACTTCGACCTCGTGGACGGGACCATCCGGAACCTCCGTTACACCGGCGGCTGCCACGGCAACCTCCAGGCGCTCGGCGCCCTGCTGGAAGGGCAGCCCGTGGATTTCGCCCTGGACCGTCTCACCGGCATCAACTGCAAGGAACGCGGCACTTCCTGCTCCGACCAGCTCACGCGCGTGCTGCGGTCCGTACGGTAACCGCTTGCCACATTTGGAAAATTATACTATCTTTGCACCCCGGAATTGAGATGTGGTGTAATGGTAGCACTAGGGATTTTGGTTCCCTCAGTTAGAGTTCGAATCTCTACATCTCAACGAAATAGGCAGCGGCATGGGCCGCTGCCTATTTCGTTGAGAATACGGCGCAAGCGCCGATTCCCTTTTACCCCCGCCGCAAAGCGGCTGCCCCGAGGGGCGACTGGGGGAAGACCCCCAGACCCCCTCCCGCTCCCGGTGTCGTAACAATCTTTAAATCACAGCATCAGGCCGGCGCGGACGCGGTCGGCGGTTTCCTTTCCCTTGAGCGTTTCCAGGATGGCGAGGCCGAAGTTCACGGCGTGGCCGGCGCCGCGGCCGGTGATGAGGCGGCCGTCCACGACGGCGCTTTCGGGCGTATAGACGGCACCCTTTGCGATCATCGCGTCCTGGAAGCCCTCGAAGCAGGTGAAAAGTTTTCCGGAGACGTCGTCCAACTGGGAGGCGACCAGGCCGGGAGCAGCGCAGATGGCGGCGACGATGCCGCCTTTTTCGTAGCACTTGCGCATCAGGGCCATCAGGGCCCTGTCGGCCGCGAGGTTCTTCGAGCCCGGCATACCGCCCGGGAAGATCATCACAGCGGGAAGGTCGTCGTCGAAATCGTCGCGGGTGAGGTCCACGCTCACGGTGATGCCGTGGGAACTGGTCACGAACGGGTCCTCATTGATGGATACGGTCTGGACATCCACTCCTCCGCGGAGGAGGACGTCGCGGGTGGCGATGGCTTCCATGTCTTCGAAGCCGTCGGCGAGGAAAATGTAAACGCCTTCCATGGGTTTATCTTCTTCTGGCAATGGATATGTAATACAGGAGGGTGGCGAGCGAGCCGATGGCTGCGATCACATAGGTATAGGCGGCCCATTTGAGGGCGTCCTGCGCCATGGGCTTGGTCTCGTAGTTCACGACACCGGCACCGTCCAGCCACTGGACGGCACGGGCGCTGGCATTGACCTCCACCGGGAGGGTGACGAAACTGAACAGCGTCGTGAGGCCGAACATGGCGATGGCGATCCACAGCAGGGACGGGAACGCCTGGTAGAAGACCAGGCCCGCCAGCAGCACCCAGGAGATCCAACTGTTGGTGAACGTCAGGACGGGAACCATCGCGGTGCGCAGTTTCAGGGGCGCGTAACCGACGGCATGCTGGACGACGTGGCCGCACTCGTGCGCGGCGACGGCGGCCGCGGCGACGTTACGCCCGTAATAGACGTCGTGGCTCAGGTTCACGGTCTTGGTCTGGGGGTTATAGTGGTCCGTGAGGGTTCCTTCGATGGAGACGATGTTCACGTCGTGGATGCCGTGGGCCTGCAGCATCCGCTGGGCCACCTCGGCACCGCTGAGGCCCGTCGGGACCTCGGAATACTTCTCGAAGCGGCTCTTGAGCCGGGCCTGGATGATCATCGACAGGACCATCACCGCGATCATCACGATCCAAATCATCGAACTTGACATAACGCGCTCTTTTTTACAAAAATACACATTTTATGAGAATTTGTCCGCCGTAATTGTTAAATTTGCCCGCAAAATCGACAGGAAGCCATGATGCGAGAGGATGATTTTTCCCGGTTGGAACTGGACCTCAAAGGCTGCGTCCGCAATTACCGGTATTTCCGTTCCCTGCTGGAACCTTCGACGAAACTGCTGGTTCTCGTCAAGGCCAACGCGTACGGCCACGGCGCCGTGGAGTTCGGTGCGATGATGCAGCGGGCCGGCGCCGACTATCTGGCCGTCGCCTACCCCGTCGAAGGCCTGGAACTGCGGCAGAACGGTATCAGCCTCCCCATCATCGTCCTCACGGCCGGCACGGATTTCTACCCGGAGATCGTCCAGACCCGGATGGAGCCCAGCATCCCCAACCTGGAATCCCTCGATGCTTTCTGCACGTACC
Source organism: Bacteroidales bacterium (assembly GCA_017530725.1). GTDB lineage: Bacteria > Bacteroidota > Bacteroidia > Bacteroidales > UBA932 > Cryptobacteroides. The sequence continues at coordinate 4,266 of JAFXMA010000088.1, read as the reverse complement.
TGATCAGCCAGCGCCTGCACGACTATCCGATCCATATCAAACTGGACACGGGCATGCACCGCCTGGGCTTCATGACGTCGGAGATCCCCGCCCTCATCGACTATCTGAACGCGCATCCCGAAGTGAAGGTCAAATCCTTCTTCTCCCACCTCTGCGTCGCCGAGGACCCGGACCAGGACGCCTTCACCAAGGCGCAGTTCAACCTGTTCGAACAGAACACGGAAAGCATTGCCAAGGGCATCGGCTACATGCCCATGCGCCACATCCTCAACTCCGCCGGCATCGAGCGTTTCCCGGAGCATCAGTACGACATGGTGCGCCTGGGCATCGGCATCTACGGGATCAGCGCCCTCCCGGGCGTGCAACTGGCACCTGTCGCTTCGCTGAAATGCAAAGTCCTGCAGGTCAAGCATCTGCGCTCCGGAGACACCGTCGGTTACGGCCGCTGGGGTAAGGCCGGCGCCGGCACCACGATCGCCACCATCCCCGTAGGCTATGCCGACGGCATCGACCGCCACCTGGGCCGCGGCAAGGCCTCCTTCTCGGTGAACGGCCACCGCGCCCCCACCATCGGCAACATCTGCATGGACATGTGCATGCTGGACGTCACCGGCATTGACGTGAAAGTCGGCGACACCGTCACCGTCTTCGGCGCGGACCCCACCGTCTCCGAACTCGCCGACATCCTGGGCACCATCCCCTACGAAATCCTCTCCTCCATCCCCCGGCGCATCGAGCGGATCGTCATCCGCTAAAAAAAGCGCCCTTGAAGGGCGCCTGTCGTTTACAACTCGAGATATCGGTGAAGCACGACCCCGCCGGGGCCGAGTTGCATCGTGTAGGGAAGACCGGAGAGGTCGAAGGTGTCCAGGAGGAGGCGGGCTTCGTCGGGATGGGTTTCGAGAAGGGTGTCCATGTTGACGAGAAGGACGCGGGACTTGTTGTCGGCGAGGGTGCGGGCGGCGGCGAGGGTTTCCTCGCAACGGCCGCAGCCGACCGTGTAAAAGACGAGGTAATCGGCCTTGCGGAGGGAGAAGACGCCGTCCTTGGAGCCCCTGCGGAAGAGGCAGGGCTTGCGAAGCAGGGTGCCGTGGACCTTCAGGTCCGGGACGGTGGAGCCGACGGGCGTGCGCTCCAGCAACTCCTTCATCATCACGGCCATCGACACGACCTGGGAGGCATCCTCCTCCTTGTTCCAGACATCCGGGACGCCCAGGATGTACTTGTCGATGAACAGGCGTGTTCCTTCCTTGAAGGTCTCACCCGTCTGGGACGAAAGGAAGTACAGCAGGTCTCCTTCCATGTGCCGAAAGGACTCCGTGTCCCCTTCCCCGTACGTGCGTTCGGCCACATAGGAAGCGACGTCCAGGACATCTTCCGGCTTGAGGTCATCCCCGTAGCCGGCGAAAACCTTCTCGTAGAGGGCCGTGCCCTCGCGGGTGCCATAAACATAGCCCTCCTTTCCCGAATACTTGTCCGCAAGCATCTGCAAGGCCGGCGTATCCAGGCCGCGGCCGACGACCGTGCCGTCGGGGGCGACGAGGAACATCCGGGGTGTCTGGAGGACGCCGTATTTGCGTTGGAAATCGGATTCGAGGTCGGGGTCCCATGCATGGACCAAGCCCGGAACAGCCAGTGATTCAGTCCGGTACCGCTGCCAGGCCGATGCATCCGAGCCGACATACACGGCTACGGCCTTCAAATGGAAATCGCTCGATGTCAGGAACTTGACCAATCTGGGGGTCTCGATCCGACAAGTGGAGCAGGAGGTATCGTAGAAATAGATAAGCGTGTATTCCCCGTCGGAAGGTACGGAAACCTCGTTGCCTTCCGGGTCACGCAGCACCATCTCCGGTGCCGGGGCACCCAGTTGGGCCTGGCGGTTGAACTCCGCGAACACCTTCGCGTTCAGCAGGTCCATGTCCGAGTGCATCGCCACCTTGCCCGGGATGAACCAGGCGTCGGCGATATGGACGGCCACGCCGTCGTCACCCATGATCTTGGACTTGAGATAATGGTCGTAGATTTTCAGCGCGACGAACTGCCGCGTGAGGGAATCCTGGCAGGACTCGATGAGGAAGTCGCATTCGGCGTTCTGGACGGGAATGGGATCCCCCGCCAGGGCGGCGAAATACTCTTCCAGTTTTGCGCCCAGGGCCTCGAACCGCTCGTCCTGCGCGGAGAGCGTGAAGGCGGCGAAAAGGGCCGCCAGGGCCATCATGAGCCGTTTCATAGTTCGACGCCTTCCGGAATGAAGGCAGAGTAGTCGCCGTGGTGCTTGAGGATGTCCCGCACCGCGCTGGACGAGATGTGGGCGAATTCCTGGGCGGTCGGGATAATGATGGTCTCGATATCCGGGGCCAGCCGGCGGTTCGCGTCGGCGATGGAGCGCTCGGTCTCGAAGTCGATCATGTTCCGCACCCCGCGGACGATGTGGCAGATGCCCAGTTCGCGGCAGGTGTCGATGGTGAGGTTGTCGTACTGGATCACCGACACGCCTTCCAGTCCCTCGGTCGCCTTCCGGATGATGGCAAGCCGCTTCTCCATGTCGAAGAAGCCGCGCTTGTCCTGGTTGATACCCACGGCGACGACCACTTCGTCGAACATCGTGAGCGCACGTTTGAGGATATTCAGATGGCCGGCCGTGAACGGGTCGAACGAGCCGGGGAACAGGGCTTTCTTTTTCATAACTGCCAGTTGATGGGGGTCTTTCCTTCGGAGCGGAGGAGGAGGTTCGTCTGCGAGAAATGGCGGCAGCCGAAGAAGGCGCCGCCCGCCAACGGCGAAGGGTGCGCCGCCGTGAGGACGTGATGGCGCGTGGTGTCCACCAGCGCGGCCTTCCCCTGGGCGAAACGGCCCCAGAGGAGGAAGACGACGCCGTCGCAGCGGTCGGAGACCGTGCGGATCACCGCGTCGGTGAATTCCTGCCAGCCGATCCGGCTGTGGGAGGCCGGCGAGCCCGCCTGCACCGTCAGGACGGAGTTCAGCAGGAGTACGCCCTGCCGGGCCCAGGGCTCCAGGTCGGGACTTCCGCTCATGGGGATGTGCAGGTCGTCATGGATTTCCTTGAAGATGTTCTTCAGGGACGGAGGCGCCTGGACGCCCTCCGGCACCGAGAAGCACAGGCCCATCGCCTGGCCGGGCCCGTGGTACGGGTCCTGGCCCAGGATGACGACCTTCACCTCGGGCAGGGGCGTGAGTTCAAAGGCTTTGAAAATCTGGCGGCCGGGAGGGTAGATCACCTTCCCGGCTGCCTTTTCCTCGTGGAGGAAGCGGACGAGGGAGGCGAAATACGGCTTTTCGAATTCGTCCCGCAGGGCTTCCTTCCAGGTTTGTTCTATCTTTACGTCCATTCAGAAGATGGCTTCGATGACCTCCGCGATGTCTTTCACATAGACAAAGGTAAGACCTTTTACGTAAATTTCCTTGATGTCCTCGATATCTTTGCGGTTTTCTTCGGAAATGACGATGGTGTGGACGCCGGCGCGCTTGGCGGCGAGGATTTTCTCCTTGATGCCTCCGACCGGCAGGACACGGCCGCGCAGGGTCATCTCGCCCGTCATCGCGATGCCGCTCTTGAGCGCCTGCCCGCGGAGGGCGGAGACCATCGAACTCACCATCGTGATGCCGGCGGAAGGGCCGTCCTTGGGCACGGCGCCCTCGGGGACATGGACATGGATGTCCTTGCCCATGAACTGGTCCGTGTCCATCTGCGCCAACTCGGGATGCGCCTTGATATACTGCCAGGCGATCTGGGCGGACTCCTTCATCACGTCGCCGAGGTTGCCGGTCATCGACAGGACTCCCTTGCCCTTGGAGACGGAACTCTCCACGAAGAGGATTTCGCCGCCGAGTTCGGTCCAGGCCAGGCCGGTCACCACGCCCGGGGCCTCATTGCCCTTCTGCTTGTCGTGGTAAGCCGTCGGCAGGCCCAGGTATTCCCGCAGGTGCTCTTTCTTCACCACCTTCGGATACTCTTCCTCCAGGGCGATCTTCTTCGCCGTCACGCGGGCGATCTTCGCGATCTGCTTCTCCAGGCCGCGGACGCCAGACTCGTGCGTATATTCCTCGATGATATCCTCCAGGCACTCCTTGTCCAGTTCCAGCCCGTCCTTCGCGAGGCCATGCTCCTCCAACTGCTTGGGAACCAGGTAGTTCTTCGCAATCTCGAGTTTCTCCTCGGCCAGGTAGCCGGTCACGTTGATCATCTCCATGCGGTCCTTCAGGGCCGGCTGGATGGTGGAGATGCCATTCGCGGTGGTGATG
>JAFXMA010000087.1 GCA_017530725.1 Bacteroidales bacterium | reverse complement strand
GGCATCCGCTACGGCGGTTTCTATACCCAGGACCAGATGCGCGAGATCGTGGCCTACGCCGCCGAGCGCAACATCACCGTCATCCCGGAGGTGGACCTCCCCGGCCACATGGTCGCGGCCCTCGCCGCCTATCCGGAACTGGGCTGCACCGGCGGTCCGTATGACGTGTGGACCCGCTGGGGCGTCGCCGACGACGTGCTCTGCGTGGGCAAGGAAGAGACCTTCACCTTCCTGGAGGACGTCCTGACGGAGATGATGGACATCTTCCCGTCCGAGTATATCCATATCGGCGGCGACGAGTGCCCGAAGGTGCGCTGGGAGAACTGCCCTCTTTGCCAGGCCCGCATCAAGGCCCTCGGCCTGAAGGCCCATGGCAACATTACCGCCGAACAGGAACTCCAGTGCTACGTCACCGCCCGCATCCAGAAGTTCCTCAACGACCATGGCCGGAAGATCATCGGCTGGGACGAAATCCTGGAAGGCGACCTGGCCGAGGGTGCCACGGTCATGTCCTGGCGCGGTACCCAGGGCGGCATCGAGGCGGCCCAGCGCGGCTTCGATGTGGTGATGACCCCGAACAGCCACATGTACATCGACTACTACCAGAGCCAGGAACGCGACAAGGAGCCCCTGTGCATCGGCGGTCTCGTGACGGTGGAGAAACTCTATTCCTACGAGCCCTATGACGGCATGGCCCCGGGCACCGAGGACCACATCCTGGGTGTCCAGGCGAACCTCTGGACCGAGTACGTCGTCTCGAACGAGTTCCTGGAGTACATGCTGCTTCCGCGCATGTGCGCCCTCTCCGAGGTCCAGTGGTGCAACGCGGACCGCAAGGACTACGCCCGCTTCGACGCATCCCTGGACCACACGTTCCAGATGCTGGACGTGATGGGTTACACCTATGCGAAGCATGTGCGCGGCATCATCGGCCTGCCCGGCCATGAGCAGCCCGCCCGGAGTCCCGAAGAACTTGCCAAATACCTGGAAGAGAATAAGATAGGATGGTAATGAAACGATATGCAATCCTGGCCGTCCTGGTCCTGGCGGCCGTCTCCTGCGGGGGGCGGCACGGGAAGCAGGATGGCGACGGGGCCGCGGCGGACTCGCTTGCGACGGAAACCGCGGAGAAGCCGAAGCCCAAGTCCATTGCTCCGAAAACCGATTCGCTGGCGAAGGTCGCCGGCAGGAACCAGTTGCCCCAGGAACCCATCTTCGACATCGTCACGTCCATGGGAACGATCCGGGTCAAACTGTACAAGGACACGCCCAAGCACCGGGACAACTTTACCCGCCTGGCGCTCACGCATTACTATGACGGAGTCCTGTTCCACCGGGTCATCGACGGATTCATGATCCAGGGCGGCGATCCGTTCACCCGTGACACCACCCGGATCCAGGAATGGGGCGAAGGCGGCCCCGGCTATACGGTCGATGCGGAAATCGTCCCTGAACACCGGCACAAGAAGGGAGCGCTCGCCGCGGCCCGCCGCAGTAACCTTGCGAATCCGATGAAGGAATCCTCCGGCTCCCAGTTCTACCTGGTCCAGGATTCCACGAACTGCCAGCACCTGAACGGGGAATATACCGTCTTCGGCGAGACCATCGGCGGCCTCAACGTCATCGACCGCATCGCCCGCGTCAGCACGGACCGCTTCGACCGGCCCCTCAGTCCGGTCACGATCCGGCGGATCGAGCCGAACACCCAGATGAACAAACGCGCGCTCGAAGAGGAGCTGCGCGCCCTGGAAGCCTTTGATTTCCCGGACCAGCCGGAGAGCGCTCCTGCCACGGCTCAGGAAGAAAACGAGACCGTAGAACTGGAGGTCCAGACGCAGATCGACTCCTCCGTCCTGCGCGGCCGGAAACTCAAACACCGCGAGTCAAAAAAATCGAATTAATTTTTTCGCAAACTCAACCTTTGGCACAGATTTCGCAATAAATTTAGGCGAATAGTTTTTTCATAGGTTAAGTTTTAGGTTAGAATTGCGACCGCCGCTTGTTGGGAAACACGCGGCGGTATTCTTTTATTTCACCGCCCATCCCCCCAGCACGAAAGCAGGGTCGCGGTAGGAGGCCAGGAGGCTTTCGTCGCGGGGAAGGGTGAGTTGGCGGGAGTAGCGGTGGCGGCGGGAGACATCGACGGGAGCGCCGGTGTCCATGTCCCGGGTGTTGTACTCCAGCATCGTGACCGTGGGTTCGCCAAGGGCGCTCCAGCCTAAGGGATTCAGATTCCGGACCCGGCAGTCAATCAGGACCATTTCGGCATCGGGATAGACCGATCCATGGTTGAAGATGGAGCGGCCGTAGTCGGCGGGGGTGTCGGTGACGCTCTCGAAGGTACATTCCACGAAGATGTCGCCGTGGGCGGGCTTGAAGTTGCGGACCCAGGTGAAAGGGCCGCCGCGGTTCCGGAAGGCGGAGCGGTAGGCGAACAGGCTGCCGCGGCCGAGGATGGTGTCCCCGCCGCCGTCGATCTCGCAGCCTTCCAGATACACGGAGCCGTTGGCCTGGAGGGCGTCGCCGTCACCGATGATATGGACCCCGTACAGGGCGATGCGGTCGCCGTTCAGGAAGAGGCCCTCGGCCTGGCCCATCAGGTCGGTGGCGAAGGTGATGTCGCGCAGGACGAGGTCCCGGCAGTGGTCGAAGGCGACGGCCGCACGGCGCTGGGGGAAGGTTCCGGCGCGCTCGTTGGTCTTGACCGTCATCGGATGGGGGTTGAAGACCTCGTTGTTGGCATAGTGCACGCGAGTGACGTCGGCGCCGGAGCCGAGGATGGTGATGTTGGCCTTGTTCCGGACATAGACGATTTCCTCATAGTCGCCGGGCAGGACCTTGATGACGACCGGGGTCGGCGAGAAGTCGGGGACAATGTCCAGTGCCCCCTGGAGCGTGGAGAAATCGCCCCGTCCGGAGGCATCGACAACCAGCGTGTCCGTGAGGAACGGAACCTCAGCCGCCGTCGAGAACGTCCATTTCCGGATTCCCTTGAAACTTCCTGAAGGAGCGGTGATCACACCCTCGTCAATGGTGACCCGGTACTTCCGTCCGTACGAGAGTACATTGTTGTGCGGATAGATGACCGCCGTGTTGCCGCGGACGAGAATCGGGTGGAAATGGAAAGCGTCCGTGAATCCGCCGATGATGGTGAGTTGGTACTCGGGCGGCGTCGGCTCGGCCGTGCCGGACGGCGTGCCGGGCACGGTGTTCCGGTTGGTCGGGACGATGTCGCGGGTATAGTCATAGGGCACCTTCGTATAGTCGATGTCCGGCGCGTAGGTCCGGCTCTCCGTTGGCCCGGCCGGCACCGAGAGGTCCAGGCTGTCCACGCACTCCCCCGTCACGGCATCGAAGATCCGGATCCAGCCCGCCGTGCCCACGGACGGCTGCCCGTCGAAGGTCAATGTCAGATGTGTATCCACATTCACTCCCTCCGCCCCCTTTGCGGGGGAAAGAAGGACCTCTTCGGAGGAACAGGAAGACAGGAAGGCGGCCAGGACGGTGGCGGCAAAAACGGGAAGATTTCGCATACAATTCAGATTTTCTTGGGGACTCTTGGCAAAGATACGCAGAAAATTGATTAACTTGCAGAGAATTAGCATTCTGTTCTAAAGCCACATAACATGCGAAAGATCGTTCTCTCCCTGACTTTCCTGTTTTGCGCCTTGACGGGCTTCTCCCAGGCGTTCCGCATCGGACCGGAAGGATACTTCCGGAATGAAGGCGTGGACGTGATGGCCTTCTATGACTTCTATCCCGAGGGGCACCAGGGCGGTGTCTGCGTAATCATGAACGGGAACCGCGTGGCAACGAACGGCGACCTGCGGTTCGAGGCCACGCCCGGACAGTGGCAGCCCGTGCCTCGGCAGATTTCCCGCGAAGTGCTGGGAGACGCCATCGTCGCGAAACTCGCCTATCCGGATTCGTCCCGGCATCTGACCGGTTTCAATCCGATGGTCTATCCGGACGTGGTCGTCGAATACACCGTCACCACGCGTGCCGTGGGCGACCATATCGAGGTCACCCTGGACCTGGACCGGCCCATCCCGGAGGCTTTCATCGGCAAGGCCGGATTCAACCTGGAATTCTTCCCGGGATCCCTGTTCGGGAAGCCTTGGATCATGGATGGGCAGGCCGGCATCTATCCGCGCCAGCCGAACTCTCCCCTGCTCGCAACCGAACCCAACTATAAGCACACGGGCGATTTCCACCAGGCGGGGAAACCCAAGATCGACCTGGACCGTTTCATCCTGGAGGGCAGCGGCTACAACCCCATCGTGGCCGACGACCTCATCGCCGAACCCTATGCCGTAGGCCGGAAATTCATCTCCCGGCCGGACGACCCGTACGCGAAACTCACCGTCGAAACCCTCACCGAGGACCTGAAACTCTATGACGGCCGGATGAACCACAACAACGGCTGGTTCGTTCTCCGCTCGGAAATCCCCGCCGGAGCCACGAAGGGTGCCGTCCGCTGGATCATCACCCCCACCGTCGTCCCGGGCTGGCAGTACACGCCGGTCATCCAGACTTCGCAGGTGGGCTATCACCCGGACCAGAAGAAGACCGCCGTCCTGGAACTGGACGGTCGCGCCCGGGTGGACGGTTCCGCGGAACTGGTCCGTGTCGATGCGGACGGCGAGCGCGTGGTCCTCGCCGCAGTACCGGAACCCTGGGGCCAGTTCCTCCGCTTCCAGTATGCGAAGTTCGACTTCAGCAGTGTCCAGGAGCCCGGCCTGTATCAGGTGCGGTACAAGGGTTCGAAGTCTTCCGTCTTCCGGATCGCCCCGGACGTGTACGAGCGCGGCGTGTGGCAGCCGGTGATCGAGTACTTCCTGCCCAACCAGATGTGCCACATGCGGGTCAATGAGAAATACCGCGTCTGGCACGATGCCTGCCATCTGGACGACGCCCGGATGGCACTGAACGAGAACGGCATCGACGGATACAACCAGGAGCCGGGGATTTCCCCGTATGCGCCCGGTGACTTCGTGCCCGGAGTCGCCATCGGCGGCTGGCACGACGCGGGCGACCTGGACCTGCGCATCGAGTCGCAGGCGGGCGAATCCTACATCCTGTCGATGGCCTGGGAGCAGTTCCACCCGGAACTCGACGTAACCGCCATCGACTTCCACCGCCACGTCACGGAAATCCATGAGCCGGACGGCCGGAACGACATCCTGCAGCAAGTGGAGAACGGCGCCCTGTCGGTCGTGGCAGCCTACAACGCCCTCGGCAGGCCATACCGGGGCATCATCAGCAGCCAACTCCGGCAGTACGTGATCCTGGGCGATGCCGCCGCGATGACCGACGGCGTTCCCGGCAATGCCGACGACCGCTGGATCTACACGGAGAACAATCCGGGCCGCGACCTGTCCACCGCAGCCAGCCTCGCCGGAACGGCGCGGGCGCTGAAGGGTTTCAACGACACGCTCGCCGTCCGCTGCCTGGACATTTCCCGGACGCTTTTCCGCAATACGCCCGGGAACAAACTGCAGGCCGCCGTGGAACTGTATCTGACGACCGGTGAAAAGGAATTCCACGACTTCATCCTGGACAACCAGGAGGCTGCCGTCCGCGGTGTCGGGGCCAGCGGCTGGTACGTCGCCCGCGTGGCGAAAGCCTGGGAAGGAAGCCGCGACAAGCGGGAGCGCGCCTTTGCGCAGGCGTTCCGCACCGCCCTGACGGAGTACCGCGACCGGCAGGCCGCAGCCGGTGCGGAGAACCCCTACGGGGTCCCGTACCGCCCCTCCATCTGGGGTGCCGGCTGGGACATCCAGCGCTTCGGCTATCAGCAGTATTTCCTGGTGTCGGCCTATCCCGACCTCTTCGCGAAGGATCCCGTCTTCGACGCCCTCCATTTCGTCCTGGGCTGCCATCCCGGCACGAACACGGCTTCCTTCGCCTCCGGCGTGGGCGCCGTATCCGCCACGACGGCCTACGGTACCACGCGTGCCGACTGGTCCTATGTCCCCGGCGGCGTGATCTCCGGCACGGCCATCATCCGTCCGGACCTCCCCGAACTGCTCGTCTTCCCGTTCCTGTGGCAGCAGACGGAATACGTCCTGGGCGGCGGCTCCTCGCACTACATGTTCCTCGTTCTCGCAACCAAGCACTTACTGGAGAATCATTAACAGACGATATGAAACGGATTGTCACCCTCTGCGCGTTCGCCGCGCTCCTGCTGACCGGCTGCGCCCGCAGCCAGGCTCCTGCAGCCCCCACCCTGGACGAAGTCTTCGCCAGCCGGCGGAGCATCCGGGCCTATCAGGCCGGAAAGACCGTCTCCGAAGCCGAACTCCGCGAACTGTTCCTCGCCACGCAGAACGCCCCCTCCTGGGCCAACCAGCAGCCCAGCAAGTACTATGTGGCCCTGGGCGATGAAAAGCGCGAGGCTGTCCTCGAACTCATCGGCGGTAACAAGGACCGCGTGGTCAACGCCTCCGCCTTCATCGTTTCCACCTTCGAAAAAGGCAAGTCCGGCTTCTTCCGCGGCAATCCCGTCGATGCCACCGGCGACTTCTGGGGCGCCTACGACAACGGCCTGAGCAACGCCTACCTGGTCCTGAAGGCCCGCGCCATGGGCTTCGACACCCTCATCATGGGCATGCGCGACGCCGACGCCCTCCGCACCCTCTTCTCCATTCCGGAGAACGAAGCCGTCCTCGCGGTCATCGCCCTCGGCTACCGCGCCCAGGATCCTTCCACCCCTGCCCACCGTCCCCTCGACGAAGTGGTCAAGTTCTTCTAAGTGGGCAGCAAGGAAACCAAGACCCTGGTCCTGCTCCATACGGCCGTGTTCCTGGCCGGATGGACGGGCATCTTCGGGAGACTGATCTCCCTGGGCGGACTGCCGCTGGTATGGTACCGGATGATGGTGAGCGTCGTGACGCTTTCCATCATCCTGGCCATCGCCGGACGGCTGCACCGGCTTTCCTGGAAGGCGGTCGCGATGATCGCCGGCTGCGGCGGCTTCCTGGCCCTGCACTGGGTCGCGTTCTTTGCCAGCATCCAGGCATCGAATGTCTCCATCGGCGTAGCCTGCATCGCCACCTCCTGTTTCTTCACGACCCTGCTGGATCCGCTCATCAACCGCAAGCGCGTGGTCTGGGCGGAAGTGATCATCAGTTTCATCGCCATTGCAGGCGTCCTGCTCATCTTCAGCCTGGATGTGCGGTACCGGTTGGGAATCGCGCTCGGACTGCTGTCGGCCGCCCTTTATTCCCTGTTCTCCCTGGTGAATATCAATGTCGCACGCGCGACTGGCGAAGACAGCGCCACGATGCTGCTGTACGAACTCATCGGCGGGGTCGTCTGCCTGTCCCTCCTTGTCCCTTTCCTGCCCGCGGCGGACATCGTCCCGCAGCGAGGCGACATCCTCTGGCTCGTGCTGCTGGGATCGGTCTTCACCATCATCCCCTTCCTGTTCCAACTGATTGCGTTCCGCACCCTGTCGGCCTTCACGGTGAACCTGGCCTACAACCTGGAGCCCGTTTACAGCATCGCCTTCGCCGCCATCCTCTTCGGCGAACTGCGGGAAGTGGGCCCCTCCTTCTGGATCGGACTCACCCTCATCATCGTCTCCGTCCTCATCCAAACCCGCCGGGTGCTGCGCCGTCGGTAAGGAAAATTCGCTATCTTTGCAGATTGGTTTCCCGATCAGGTCGGGAATGACGGAAAGAAAAAGGTAAAGGATATGACGATAGAATTGGAACAGAAACAGATACCGGTGCTGCTGCTGACCGGGTATCTCGGGAGCGGGAAGACCACGCTCCTGAACCGCATCTTGTCGAACCGGAAGGGAATCCGGTTTGCGGTGATTGTCAATGACATAGGAGAAGTGAACATCGATGCGGACCTGATCCAGAAGGGCGGCATCGTGGGGCAGACGGACGACAGCCTGGTCGCCCTGCAGAACGGATGCATCTGCTGCACCCTGAAGATGGACCTCGTGGCCCAACTCGCGGAGATCTCTGCGATGCGGAAGTTCGACTACATCGTGATCGAGGCCAGCGGCATCTGCGAGCCGGCGCCCATCGCGCAGACCATCAGCACGCTGCCGATGTTCGGACCGCAGTATGTCCACGAGGCGCTCCCCTACCTGGACTGCATCGTGACCGTGGTCGATGCCCTCCGCATGCGCGACGAGTTCGAGAGCGGTGGGGCGCTGGAGAAGGAGGACATCGGCGATGACGACCTCGAGCGGCTCGTCATCGAGCAGGTGGAGTTCTGCAACATCGTCCTGCTGAACAAGGCCGCCGAGATCTCGCCCGACGAACTGGGCAAACTCCGGGGCATCATCAAGAGCATCAACCCCGAAGCCCGGATCCTGGACTGCAACTACGGCGACATCGACCTGGATGAAATCATCTATACCGGGATGTTCGACTTCGACCGGGTGGCCACTTCCGCCGCCTGGATCGCGGCGATCGAAGGTGAGGAGGACGAGGACGAAGAGGCCGAAGGCGAAGCCCTGGAATACGGAATCGACACGTATGTCTATTGCCGGCGCGAGCCCCTGGACCTCAACAAGTTCGACTTCATGGTTGCCCGGAAATGGCCCGCGAACATCATCCGCGCGAAGGGCCTCTGCTACTTCTCCGACGATACGGACAAGTGCTACCTCTTCGAGCAGGCCGGCCGCCAGAAGAGCATCCGCGACGCGGGGCTCTGGTACGCCACGATGGAGGAGGAAGAACTGCAGGAGCGCCTCTCGCGCGATCCGGTCCTCCGCCGCGACTGGGACCCGGTGTACGGCGACCGGATGCAGAAGATCGTCTTCATCGGCCAGCACCTGGACAAGCCCGGACTGGCGAAGTTGATGGACGACTGCCTGGCGGAATAAGATTCATCCGCTTCGCTCAGAATGACAAAAGGAGCCGCTCCGGATGGAGCGGCTCCTTCGTGCTTGGTCAAAACCTCTTAGTCGGCGAGGGAGAAACGCTTGAAGCAAAGGACCTTCGCTTCCGGATCGACGGCGGCGAGGGCGGCCTTCACGGTCTCCTTGTTGTCGCTGAGTTGGTACTCCTGCTCCTCGAGGGTGTTCTCCTTCAGGAACTTGGCGACACGGCCCTTGGCGATGTTCTCGACCATCTGGGCGGGAAGGTTCGCAGCCTTCTCGGCACCGACGGTGGCGATGATCTGACGGGCCTGGGCGGCCTGCTCCGGAGTCAGCCAACCCTTCGCGGTGTTGGACTCGATGTGATCCTCGCTGTCCACGTGGGCGGGGTTGATGCCGGCCTTCTTGAGCGCAGCGTCAACGGCCTTCTGGACCTGCTCGTCCTTCGTCTTCTGGATGGCGACGGTCCGCTCGGACTCGAGCACCTCGGCGGGGACGGAAGCCTCATCGACGGCGACCGGGTTCATGGAAGCGACCTGCATCGCGATACCGCGGGCGATGGAAGCGGGAACCTCCTTGTTGAAGGCGACGATGGCGCCGAGTTTGCCGTTGAAGTGGACATACTCGGACACGAACGGGGCCTCGATACCGGCGTAGAAGGCGAGAACGTGCTTCTCACCGGTCTTGCCGGCCTGGTTGGTGATGTCCTCGTCGAGGGTGTAACCGGTGTCGGTCTTCAGGGCCTTGAGGGCGGCGAGATCGGCCGGGAACTCGGCGATGGCGGTGTCAGCGATGGAAGCGGCGAGGGCCTTGAAATCAGGCGTGGCGGCTACGAAGTCGGTCTCGCAACCGAGGCAGACGAGGATGGCCTTCCCACCATCGACGCGGCTCAGCACCGCACCCTGGGTGGTTTCGTTGTCACCGCGCTTGGCAAGGGTGGACTTGCCCTTCTCGCGGAGGATTTCCACGGCACGCTTGAAATCGCCGGCGGCCTCGGTGAGGGCCTTCTTGCAATCCATCATGCCGGCGCTGGTCATGTCGCGCAACTTCTTGATGTCAGCTAAAGAGATATCAGCCATAGTTCTAAAATACGTTTATGCGTTATTACTCAGCCTGGGTGGGAGCCTCTTCGGCAACCTCGACCTTCGCGGCGCGGCGGGGACGGAGTTTCTTCGCGGGAGCGGCGGCCTGGGCCTCGTCGGCCTCGGGCTGCTCGGCGACTTCCTTCTCCTTCTCGAGTTTACGCTCCTCCAGACCCTCCTGGATGGCGGCGCAGAGCACCTCCATGATGAGGGCGATGGACTTCGTAGCATCGTCGTTGGCCGGAATCACATAATCAATCGGGGTGGGATCGCAGCAAGTGTCAACCATTGCGATGACCGGGATGTTCAGACGGTTGGCCTCCTTGACGGCATTGGCTTCCTTCTGCACATCGACGACGAAAAGGGCGGAGGGGAGGCGGCTCATGTCGCGGATGGAACCGAGGTTCTTCTCGAGTTTCGCGCGCTGACGCTCGACCTGGAGACGCTCTCTCTTGGCGAGTTTCTCGAACGTACCATCTTCCTTCATCTTGTCGATGGTGTTCATTTTCTTGACGGC
>JAFXMA010000086.1 GCA_017530725.1 Bacteroidales bacterium | reverse complement strand
TAGTTCAGACAGAGAAAATAATTTAAATCATAGATTCCATAGAAGAATGATAATTATCAGACCTTCTACAAATCATCATCATTTAACTAACAATGATATCAATCAAAATAATAATAATAATCTTAATAATAATATAAATATTAATCCAAATGATAATAATAATAATAATTTTGGATTAAATAACATAAATCAAAATATAAATCAGAATATGAATCAAAATATGAACCAAAATATGAATCAGAATATGAACCAAAATATGAATCAGAATATGAATCAAAATATAAACATAATACAACAAGGAAATCATCATAATCCAATTAGAATAATAGTTCAAAGGCATCATGTTCCAAATGATGTATTTGATCCAAATTTTACTTTATTTGGTTCAACGTTTGATCGAGATTTCCAAGAAAATTTTTCTTCAAATTTTAGATCAAATTTCAGAGTAAATCCAATAAATCAATTTTTGAATTTAATAGCATTTAATAGAGCAGAAATAAGAAGAAATAAACAACATCCAATAACTGAAGAAAATATAAAAAAATTGAAACAATTTAATTTAACAGAAAAGTATTGTAAAAAAGGAGAAAATGGAAATCTCGAGAAACCTAATTGTTGTATATGTATGGAAGAAATTGAAATTGGGAAAGAAGCTGTATTATTACCTTGTGGTCATATATTTCATTCTAATTGTTGTCTTACTTGGCTTAGGAAAAGTAATACTTGCCCTATTTGCGCCGCCATCCTCATCCTGTGCGTCCTCTATACCTTCCT
Source organism: Bacteroidales bacterium (assembly GCA_017530725.1). Lineage (GTDB taxonomy): Bacteria > Bacteroidota > Bacteroidia > Bacteroidales > UBA932 > Cryptobacteroides. The sequence goes on along the minus strand of JAFXMA010000086.1, from coordinate 15,387 downwards.
GCGCGTGAAGGAAATGCCGCCGGCAGAATACGCCGAGTTCCACGGCATCGACTTGCAGAACCAGCAGGAGAAGAAGGACAAGGGCCTGGTGAAACTGCTCGTGGAGGCTCCCAGGACCTTCTGGACCGTGGGTCTCGTGCAGTTCTTCTGCTGGGCCGCGTTCCTGTACATGTGGACCTATACGAACGGGGCCGTGGCCGTGAACTGCTGGGGCGTTGACATGGGCGCCGAGAACGCCGCCGCTTCCGCCGGCTATCAGGCCGCGGGCAACTGGGTAGGCGTGCTGTTCGCCGTCCAGGCCGTGGGCTCCATCCTCTGGGCCTCGGTGCTGCCCCGCTTCAAGAACATCAAAATGGGGTATGTGGTGAGCCTCCTCATCGGTGCCCTGGGCTTCATCTCCGCGATGTTCCTGCACAACCAGTACGCACTGTTCGTGAGTTTCTTCCTCATCGGATTCGCCTGGGCCGCGATGCTCGCCCTGCCGTTCACCCTGCTGACGAACGCCCTGGAGGGCAGCCCGTACATGGGCTCGTACCTGGGCCTGTTCAACTGCACCATCTGCCTGCCGCAGATCGTCGCGGCGGCCACGGGCGGCCTCGTCCTCAAACTCGTCGGCGACAGCCAGCCGGCGATGCTCCTGATGGCGGGCATCTACCTGGCGGTGGGCGCCGTGTGCGTGCGCTTCATCAAGAAATAGAATCAATCCAAATACAAAACTAACTACACTCTAAATGAAAAGGATTCTAACTGCCGTGTTTGTCTTGCTGGCCAGCCTGACAAGCACCACTGTACTCGCCCAAGGCGGGTATCAGGTCAAAGGAGTCGTAGTCGACGCCCTGGGACCCGTGATCGGGGCCGCCGTCGTGCAGCAAGGCACGACGAACGGAACCTCCACGGGCATGGACGGCGAATACGTGCTCAACGTCCCGAGCGGCGATGCCCTGATCGAGATCAGTTGCATCGGCTACGCGACGCAAGTATTCAAGGCCTCGGAAGTCCCCGCTACGGTCACCCTCGCGGAGGACACCCATTTCCTGGACGAGGTCGTGGTCATCGGTTATGGTACCGTCAAGAAGAGCGACCTCACCGGTTCCGTCTCCACGGTCAAGGCCGATGAGATCAACAAGGGCGTCGTCACCTCTCCGGCCGACCTGCTCCGCGGCAAGAGCGCGGGCGTGGTGGTCACCACCGGTGACGGTATGCCGGGTTCCGGCGCTACGGTCCGCATCCGCGGCGGCGCTTCCCTGAACGCCTCCAACGACCCGCTCTACATCATCGACGGCCTGCCCGTCTCCAATGACGGCATTTCCGGCATGAGCGACCCGCTGTCCTCCATCAATCCGGAAGACATCGAGAGTTTCACCGTCCTGAAGGATGCGTCCGCAACCGCCATCTACGGTTCCCGCGCGTCCAACGGCGTCATCGTCATCACGACCAAGAAGGGAGCCAAGACCGGCTCCGCCATCCCGCAGGTCGCCATCGACGTGACCTCTTCCCTGAACACCCTGGCCAAGTACCAGGACGTGCTTACCGGCGACCAGGTACGCGAACTCATCGCCAAGCGTGTCGATAACGGTAAGACGGCTGCCGCCGCCCTGAATGCCCTGGGCAAGGAGAACACCGACTGGCAGCGTCAGATCTACCGCATGGCCCCGACCGTGGATGCCAACGTGAGCCTCAACGGAAATGCCGGTCAGGGTGACTTCACCCTTCCTTACCGCGTTTCCGGCGGTTTCACCACCCAGAACGGTACCCTGATCGGTTCCAAGATGAACCGGGGAACGGCCAGCCTGAACCTGTCCCCGACCTTCCTGGACAAGCACCTGTCCGTGTTCCTCAACGGCAAGTACACCTATGCCAAGAACTGGTATGCGGACCAGGGAGCCATCGGCAGCGCCCTCCGCTATGACCCGACGCAGCCCATCTACGCGACGGATGCGGAAGGCGGCCTGAACGGCTACCGCATCTGGAGAGGCACCGACGGCAACCCGAACGGCATGGCCACCCTGAACCCGGTCGCCCAACTCAAGGACAAGACCGACTACGCCACGGCCAACCGTTTCATCGGCAACGCCCAGTTCGACTATAAGATCCACGGCTTCGAGGATCTCCGCCTGAACCTGAACCTGGGTATCGACTGGGCCAGGAGCGCCGGTATCTCCGAACTCGCCCAGAACTCCGAGGCTTCCTATCATGACACCCAGCACCAGTACATCGACGGCAGCGGCGTCCTGCGCGCCAGCGGTTCCCATACCGACTACCATTACGGCCGCCTGAATACCACCCTGGAGTTCTACGCCGACTACAGCAAGACCATCGGCAAGCACTTCGTGGACCTGATGGCCGGTTATTCCTGGCAGCGTTTCTACAATGACACCGATTCCAAGACCGTCAAACTCAGCGACCCCTCCTTCGTCATCAAGGATTCCGTGGGCAGCGGCGAGTATCTGCTGATTTCTTTCTTCGGCCGCGCCAACTACAGTTACGCCGACCGCTACCTCATCACCGCCACCCTCCGTCGGGACGGTACTTCCCGTTTCCAGAACAACCTCTGGGGCCTGTTCCCTTCCGTGGCGCTGGGCTGGAACGTGAAGAACGAGAATTTCCTGAAGAACGTGGCGCCCGTGTCCACCCTCAAGTTGCGCGCTTCCTGGGGCCAGACCGGCCAGCAGGACGTGGGCGGCTACTACGACACGTTCGCCAAGTTCTACATCAACCAACTGGGTTCCTACTACCAGTTCGGCGGCAAGACCATCGTGCCGATCACGGCCCTGGGTTACAACGCCGACCTGAAGTGGGAGACCACCACCACCTACAACGTCGGTATGGACTTCGGCCTGTGGAACGACCGCTTCACCGCGGCCGTGGACTTCTACAAGCGTGACACCAAGGACCTGCTCTCCTATGTGCAGGTGGCGGCCCTGTCCAACCTGACCAACTACCTGAACACCAACATCGCCTCCCTGACCAACAAGGGTGTCGAGTTGGACCTGAACGCCATCCTGGTCGAGACCCGCGACATGAGTTGGACGGCCGGCTTCAACGTGGCCTACAACCAGAACCTGATCACGAAGTTGAACGCTTCCTCCGAGAACAAGGAAGGCGTGCGCACCGGCAGCATTTCCGGCGGTACCGACAACTGGATCCAGAAGCATGACATCGGCCACCCGATGAGCGCTTTCTACGTGTACCAGCAGGTATATGACCAGAACGGAAAGCCCATTTTCGGCCAGTATGTGGACCAGAACGACGACGGTGTCATCAACGAGAGCGACCGTCATTTCTTCCACAAGCCGTGGGCGGACTTCAACTTCGGTTTCAACACCAAACTCTCCTGGAAGAACTGGACGGCGGCCCTCAGCGGACACGCGTCCCTGGGTAACTATGTCTATAACAACGTGGCTTCCAACAACGAGATGTTCAAGGACCTGTGGGTGAACAATTTCGTGTCCAACCGCAATGTCAGCGCCCTGTATTCCGACTTCGACGACGCGATGTACATCTCTGACTACTACATCGAGGACGGCTCGTTCATCAAGTTGGACAACTTCACGCTGGGGTACACGTTCCCGAAACTCTTTGAAATGGTCCAGGGCCGCCCTGCTTCCCTGAACATCTTCGGAACGGTCCAGAACATCTGCACGATCACCCGCTACTCGGGCATCGACCCTGAAGTGTACGGCGGTATCGACGGTACGGTCTATCCGCGCCCGCGTACGTTCGTCATGGGTCTCAAGTTCAATTTCTAAAACAGGGAGGACACGAAAATGAAATCCATCAACTATATCCTCGCTTCCGTCGTCGTGGCGCTTCTGGCCGTTTCCTGTGTGAAGGACCTGCGGGTCACGCCGATCGATCCCAATACGAATACGGCGGACAAGGCGTTCACCACCGCCGACGACTATAACGAATTCCTCGCCGGCATCTACACCGGCTATGCCACTTCCGGCTACCTGGGCCGTGACGGGGATCCTTCCATCTCCGGTCTGGACGGCGGTATGAGCCAGTACATCCGTGGCATGTTCCACCTCTGCGAACTGTCCACCGACGTGTATGTGTGCGGCTGGAACGACGAAGGCGTTCCGGACGTGTGCAAGATGCAGTGGGATGCCTCCACGGGCCTCATCTACTCCATCTATTCCCGTATCTTCTTCCAGATCGCCCAGTGCAACGAGTTCATCCGCCAGGCGGATGCCGCGACTGTCTCCCTTCCGAACAAGGACGAATGGGTGGCCGAGGCCCGCGCGCTCCGCGCCCTGAGTTATTACCACGCCATCGACAATTTCGGCAATGTCCCGTTCGCTGACGAGACTTCCCTCGTGGGCCAGATTCCGGTCCGCATCACCCGTGCCGACCTCTTTGACTGGCTGGAGAAGGAACTGACCGATATCATCAACAACAGCGCCCTTGCGGACCGCGCCGCCACCGAGTACGGCCGGATCAACAAGACCGCCGCCAAGATGATCCTCGCGAAACTCTACCTGAACGCGGCCGTGTACACCGGTACCGCCCAGTGGGACAAGTGCGCCCAGGTCCTGAAGGACATCATGGACGACGGCTACTCCCTCCACACGGTTTCCGCCGGCGGCATCTACAGCCCGTACCAGGAACTCTTCCTGGCCGACAACGACCAGCGGACCGACGAGATCATCTTCTCCATTGAACAGGATGGCATCGACACCATGTCCTACGGCGTGACCGACTACCTGATCTTCGCCTTTACCGGTGGTTCCATGAACGCGGCCGACCTGGGCATCTCCTCCGGTTGGGAGGGCTGCCGGATGACCCCTGAGTTCTACAGGAAGTTCGATACGGCCAAGGACGCCCGCGCCATCTTCTGGACGGACGGCCAGACCGAGGACGTCGCCGACATGGGTGCGTTCACGAACGGTATCGGTTTCCAGAAGTACAAGAACCTCACTTCCGCCGGCAATCCCGGCAAGGCCGCCGGCCAGCCGGACACGGACTTCCCGATGTTCCGCTATGCCGATGTCCTGCTGATGGCTGCCGAGTGCGGCATGAACGGCTCCAGCGTCATTTCCGCCGCCGAGGGTCTGCGTTACTTCAACCAGGTCCGCGCCCGCGCAGGCCTGGCCGACGAGACCTCCCTCACCCCCGACAAACTCCTGGACGAGCGCGCCCGCGAACTCTATCTGGAACTGTGGCGCCGCCAGGACCTGATCCGCTACAACCGTTTCACCACCTCCGACTATGTCTGGCAGTGGAAGGGCGGCACGCATGACGGTCAGTCCGTCGAGGAGTACAAGAACCTCTATCCCATCCCCGTCTCCGACATGATGGTCAACCCCAACCTGGAGCAGAACCCCGGTTATAAAAAGTAACGGACATGAAAAGAATTCTTTCTATTATAGCGGCGGGATGCCTTGCCCTGCTGGCCGGGTCCTGCGTCAAGGAGGAGTTGGCGACCGTGGATATCTCGCAAGCCACGCCTCCTACCATGGTCAGCGTCACCGTCGAAGACAATGTGACGGTGCAGTACACGCCGGCCGTCTTCAACAAGAGTTTCAACAAGCAGATGGCGACCTACCACACGCTGGCACTGGTTTCCATCGACGGAAAGGAAACCAACTATACGCTTTCTACCAAGAATGACGGTTCCACCCTCACCCTCAACGGAAAATCCCTGACCAATCTGCTGAAAGGACGCGGATACGTGACCGGAGACGTGATTCCTCTGGAAATGGTCGTACGCGGTTCCATCCAGGATCCTTCCCGCGGTATTACCAACGGTTACGTGGACTCCCATGAGAAGCACAGTTTCTCCTGGACCATGCCGGACGACACGGTCCCGGGCAATCCTTGGGAAGATTTCACCGAGACGAGTTCCTGGAGCATGATCGGCGCCATCGCTAGCACCGGCAACAACTGGAACGCCGACGGTCCGATGTTCAGCACGCCCGACGGCACCAGACACGTCGCCCGCAATGTCAAACTGGCCCCCGGTGACCAGTTCAAGGTCCGCAAGGACGGCGGCTGGGATACCAACTTCGGTGCTCCGGGCGATACCGAGCCTTATGTCATGACGGTCGGCGAAGCGATCGAGGCTACCCCGGGCGGCAAGAACATGGGTGTTTCCGCCGACGGTACCTACGACCTCCTCTTGGATGAGGATGCCGGAACCCTGACCCTGTTCTCCGCCTATGTGACCTATCCGGGCTTCGACGAGATCAGCACCTGGTCCGTCATCGGCAACATCGCCAGCGTGCCGATGGAGTGGAACAAGGATATTCAAATGACTACCGACGGTGAATGGCATGTCGCGGAAGGCGTGGTCCTCACGACCGCCGACCAGTTCAAGTTCCGCAAGGACCTCGGCTGGGGCACCAACATCGGCGCGGCGGGTGACACCGAGCCGTTCGTCGTCGAACTGGACAACGAGTACGACGGCGTCGCCAGCGGCAAGAACATCGCGGTTCCGGCCGATGGTACCTACGACCTCCTCGTGAATCCGGATGCAGGCTACTTCAAGGTCGTCGAGTCCCTCGGCGGCAAGAGCCCGCTCGTGGGCGGTGACACGCCCGAACCTCCGGCACCCACGGTGACCGGCTGGAACATCATCGGCCTGAACGGTGACTGGGACAACGATGTCCTCGCGACCCAGAACGGCAGCGTCTGGACGGCCTACATCACGGCTGAGGATGCGACGGGGTTCAAGTGGCGCAAGGACGGTGCCTGGGACGAGAACTACGGCGGTGTCCTGGAAACCCTCGGCGTGCCTTTCGAGGCGGTCCCGGACGGCAGTGACATCAGCGTCCCGGCCGGCTTCTACAAGGTGGAACTCGACACCGAGGCCCTGACCATCACCGTCAGCGAGGGCAATGTCTATTCCCTCATCGGCGAAATCAACGGCGACACTTGGACCAAGGATATCTACATGACCGAGAAGAACGGCGTGTGGACGAGCGTGACAGTCGCCATCGAAGGCGGCTTCAAGATCCGTCACAACTGTTCCTGGGCCGATGCGGACGTGTACGGTGCCGAAGACGGCTTCACGGCCGAGCCCGGAGTCGCCTTCACGGCTGTCCAGCCCGGCGGCAACATCAGCGTGGAGCCCGGCAACTACAAGGTCACCTTCAATCCGGAGACCAAGGAAGTGCTCATCGGCGAATCCAAGTATCCCGAGCATCTGTACATGATCGGCGAAGAGTTCGGCGGTTGGAAATGGGATTCCGACGGTGTCGTGGAGATGGTTCCCGTGGTGTACCAGCCGGACTGGGGCGCCAGTTGCAACAATTCGGAAGCCCAGTTCTGGACGGTCCGATATATCAGCGCCGGCAAGGGCTTCAAGTTCAGCCCGGTCCGTGACTGGGGCAGCGACTTCTGGGGCCTGACCTACAACGACGGCTTCACCGAGGCCGGCGGCAACTGCACCGTGTCCGAGGACGGCATTTACCTGATCCATGTGGACTTGAAGAACGAGAAGGTCCATGTGGAGCCTGCCCGTGTCTATGGTATCGGCAGTTGCTTCGGCGGTTGGGACGCCGCGATGGAGGGTGCCCTGTTCCAGGCGGACGGCAAGGTCCTGAAGGCCACGACGCAGGATGAAGGCGACATCCGCATGTATGTGGAATCCGCCATCTCCACCTCCGACTGGTGGACTCGCGAGTTCATCTTCTTCGACGGCCTGATCGACTATCGCGGAGATGATGAGGGCCAGGGTGACCAGGCCCGCGTGAACGTGCTCAAGGGCCAGGTGGTCACCCTCGATTTCAACGCCGGCACGGCGACCGTCACCGGCGAAGGCGAGGTTTCCGACGATCCCAAGGCCTGGTCCCTGATCGGTACCCTGAAGGGTACGTCCTGGGACACGGACTTCGACCTGACGAACACCTCCGGCAGCACCTGGGTCATCGAGAACGTGGCGATCGGCGCCGCCGAGGAGTTCAAGATCCGGGCGGACCACGACTGGGCCAAGAGCGTGGGCGGTCCCGAGGGGAACGACCACAGCACGATCGACCCGAGTGACCCGTACGACGTGTACAAGCCCGAACTGGGTGTCCCGTTCACGGCCGGTGACAAGAATATCCGCATCGGTGTCGAAGGGAACTATACGATTACCTTCGATTACAAGGCGAACACCATCCTCATCGAGCCCTACCAGGAGTTCCCCGAGCAACTGTTCATGATCGGCGAGGAGTTCGGCGGTTGGGATTGGAATTCCGACGGCGTGGTGGAGATGACCCCGGTCCTCCACCAGCCGGACTGGGGCGCCGATGCCCCCGGCCAGTTCTACACGATCCGGTACATCCACGCCGGCAAGGGCTTCAAGTTCTCCGCGAAGCGTGCCTGGGGAGACGATTTCTGGGGTCTGACGACCAATGACGGCTTCACCGAGGCCGGTGGCAACTGCACCGTGGCCGAGGACGGCATGTACCTCGTGCACATCGATATGAAGAACGGCAAGGTTCACGTGGAGCCTGCCCGGGTCTTCGGTATCGGCGAATGCTTCGGCGGCTGGGACGCGGAAATGGCCGGCGCCCAGTTTACCGTGGCTGACGGCAAACTCACCGCCACCGCCGCGGCGGCCGGCAAACTCCGGATGTACGTGGCCTCTTCCATCGCGACCTCCGACTGGTGGACCCGCGAGTTCAACGTCATCGACGGCAAGGTCACCCCGCGTATCCTGGAAGAGTTGGCTGCCCCTGAAGTGGCGGCCGGCGCCAAGGTGACCCTGGACTTCAACGCCGGAACCGGCGTCATCGAATAACGTTTTTCGGGCCGGGGCCCCTGACCGGACCCCGGCCTGCCATTTTTAAACCCGAAAGCCTTATGATGCGGAAACTGATCCCCCTCCTGCCCCTCGTAGCGGCGTTTTTCCTGACCGTCTCCTGCGATCCGACGAAAAAGAACGATCCGGAGACCCAGGATACGCTGACGGTGAGTCCTTCCTCGCTGGATTTCGAAGCCGAGGACGCCTCCACCAAATTCGTGTCCATCACCACCGAAAAAGATTGGACGGCCACGCCTTCCAACCCCTGGATCCATCTGGAGAAAACCTCTGGGACCGGCAGGGGTACCCTGGCGGTGACGGTCGATGCAAACACGGGCGAGGACCGCTCCGGTTCGATCACCGTGAAAGGCTCTAAGACAGAGACCGTTTCCGTAACCCAGAAGGGGAAGAATATCGTGGCGATTGTGGCGAACCCCGACCCCTTCGACGGGAACAAGCGCTCTTCCACGACGTATCAACTGCTCATCTATTCCTTTGCGGACAGCGACGGCAACGGCATCGGTGACTTCAAGGGAATCCAGAATCGGCTGGACTACTTGGACGGCCTGGGGGCTACCGCCCTGTGGCTTTCCCCGGCGCATCCGACTCCTTCCTATCATGCCTACGACGTGAACGACTATTCCACGGTGAATCCGCTGTATGGGAGTGAACAGGATTTCAAGAACTTGATCGACGCTGCCCACGACAGGGGTATCAAGATCTACATGGACTATGTCCTGAATCACTCCGGAACGGGTACAACCTGGTTCAAGGACGCGCTCGCGAACCCGGACAGTCCGTACCGTGACTACTACGTGTTCTCGGACGACCCCTCGGCCGACGTGGCTGCGGGCCGGGTGGACAACTACGCTGGCTCGAAGAAACCTGGCATGGGAGACTGGCATTCCGTCTCCACCGGCAACAAGGGCTACAAGGGACGCCTCCATTTCAAGGTGGACTGGACGGGGACCGAAAAGACCGTCACCGTGACGGAAACCGATGATCGGGCCATGCCGTCCAACTCCGCCGCGAAGATGTGGATCTTTGTCGGAAACGTCGGCAACGTGGGCCTGTATGAGTCTTCGGACAATGTCTTCGAGATCACGGCGGACGTGGATACCGAATGGGGCTTCCTGGTGAGGACCTCTTCGACGTCCTGGGATGGCGGCACCAAGTGGGGCGGCACCGGCAAGCCTATTACCCTGGGACAGCCTTTCACCTTGAACAATTCCACCGCGGCCGACATCATCTTCGGCGGCGCCACCACGTACTATTTCGCGAGTTTTGCCACGTCGATGCCCGACCTGAACTACGGCAAGTACACCGAGTGCGAGAATTCGCCCGCCTTCCAGGACATCGCCGCCACGGCCGACAAGTGGATCAACCTGGGCGTGGACGGCTTCCGCCTGGATGCCGTGCTCTGGATCTACCAGGCCCAGATCAAGGCGAACCAGCGCTTCCTGGACCAGTGGTACCAGCGGCTCAACGCCACCTACAAGGCGGCCGGGCATACCGACGACATTTTCATGGTCGGTGAGGCCTGGGAGGGTCACGGCGTGGAGAAGCAGTACTACAAGGGCCTCCCTTCCTGCTTCGAGTTCGAGTACTTCGATGTCCTGAAGCAGGCGCTGGGCGGCAATGCTGCCAACTATGTGAATGCGGTGAACGGTTTCATCAGCGACCATACCGCCGAGCGTCCCGATGCCATCACCTCCATCTTCATGAGCAACCATGACGAGAACCGCGCCGCAGAGGAACTGGGCAGGAATGTGACCAAGGAGAAGCAGGCTGCCGCGATGATGCTCACCACCCCGGGCAAGCCTTTCATCTACCAGGGCGAAGAACTGGGATACTATGGTAAGAAGGACGGTGGCGACGAGTATGTCCGGACTCCGATCCTGTGGGACAAGGCCGGCAAGGACTGCGCGAAGAAGGGCGTGGACAACAAGGTGGACAGCGGCATGCTGAAGTCCGAGATTTCCGTGGAGGCCCAGGAGGCCGATGCGAACAGCCTCCTGAACGTCTATAAGACCTGGAGCCGCCTGCGCAACACCTATCCGGCTCTGGCGGAAGGAACGATGACCGCGGCCCCCGGCAACGGCGGTTCCATTGCCGCCTGGTACATGACCTCCGGCTCGCAGAAGATGCTGGTCATCCACAATACGGCCGCTTCCGAGAAGACCGTCAAGGTCACGGATGACGTCTCCCGTCCGGTCGCCCTCCTGGGTGCTGCCACCCTGGACCACGACACCCTGACCCTTTCGGGCAATACTTCCGTCGTGTTCAAACTGTAGGGGAGCATCTCCGGCGTGTTTTTTGCGGGGAAGGAATCATGCGCAGATTCCTTCCCTTTCTTCTTTTCTTGACCGTGGCCTGCCTGTCGGCTTCCGCCCAGACGGTCCAGGATGCCGGATACCGGGTTGTCGCCCACATCAAGTCCGACGGGACCGTCCAGGAAGCCTCCTACCGGGTCATCGGCCACATCCAGTCGAATGGAAACATCCAGGATGCCACTTACAAGGTTGTCGGGCACCTGAACCGGGATGGAACGGTGCAGGACGCTTCCTACCGGACCGTGGGCCATATCGAGGCCGACGGCGTCATCAAGGACGCTTCCTACCGCATCCTCGGCTATGTGAAGAAAGACGGGACGGTCCAGGACGCCTCTTACCGCGTCATCGGACACGTGAAAGGCGTTCCCATGGAGTGGGCCGCCCTCTACTTCTTTTTCCGGTGACCGCTTTTCAAGCGCTACCGCTCGAACAGCCGTAACAGTTTCATCTTGGTCTCTCCAGCCTTCCCGCCGTAGGGATGCTCCCGGAGGGACAGGTTGAAGCGTGTGCGGCCCTTGAGCACGGTCTGGGGATGGGTGAACTCCCGGAAGCCCCACTCACCGTGGTAGGCGCCCATGCCGGAATGGCCGGTGCCGTTGAACGGAACCCCCTTCACCATCATGTGGACGCACACCTCGTTGATGCAGCCCCCACCGTACTGCTGCGTCTGCATGACGCGGTTCGCCCACCGCATGTCCTTGGTGAACAGGTACATGGCCAGGGGATGCTCGCGGTCCGCGACGGTTTCCATCAGCGCGTCCACCTCGGCATCCCGGAACGGGACGACGGGCAGCAGGGGACAGAAGAGTTCCTGCTGGACGATGGGCTCATCGACCCCCACGGGATAGATCAATGTGGGCGCGTAGCGGCAGGTTTCCCGGATGCCGGTCCCGCCGAAAACGATGCGGTCGCGGTATTCGTCGGCCATGCGGGCGCATTTGTCGTAGGCGCCTGTGGTGATGAGCCGGGGATACTCGGGATTCTGCTCGGCGTGTTCCCCGATCTGGGAGACGAACGCCTTCTTCAGTTCCTCGATGAACGGCTCCGCCACCTCTTCGGCGACGGCGACCTGGTTGATGTTGATGCAGACCTGGCCGGCGTTGGTGATCTTGAAGAAGGCGATCTTACGGGCGGCGTCCTTCAGGTCGGCATCCTTGCGGACCACGCACCAGTTGCCCGTTTCGCCGCCGAGTTCCAGGGCGACGGGAGTCAGGTTCTTGGCCGCTTCGGCGAGGACATGCTTGCCCACGGCCGGCGAGCCGGTGTAGAAGATTTTGTCGAAGCGCTGCGCCAGGCACAGGTCGGCCACGTCGTGCCCGCCGTCGATGAGGGTGACGTATTCCGGCGGGAACACCTCGGCGAAGAACTTCCGGAGGGCCGCCGTCGAGGCTGCCGACTTGCTGCTGGACTTGATGACCACGGTGTTTCCGCCCGCCATCGCGGCCGCCACCACGCCGATCGTCAGGAGGATGGGGAAGTTGAAGGGGCTCATGACGAGCGAAACGCCGTAAGGCATCTTATAGACCTTGGTGACCAGGCTGGGGAAGCACATGAAACCGCTGAAATGGCACTCCGGGCGTGCCCATCGGCGCAGTCCGCGCAGCATTTCGTTGATCTCGACGATGATGGGGCCGATGTCGCAGAGGTAGGCCTCCACCCGGCTGCGGCCGAGGTCCCGGGCCAGGGCCTCCTCGAACTCCTGCTCGTGGGCGATGACCGCGGACTTCAGCCGTTTGAGTTGTTCGATGCGCCAGCGGAGGGGGAGCGTCACCCCGGAGCGAAAGAACCGCCGCTGCGCCGCTACGATTTCACGGATTTTGCTTTCGGTGAATGGTTGGGTATCCAAGGTTGTCGTATTTGTGTTCAGCAATACAAAGATACGACAATTTTGGTTTTTTTGCTGAATATCACTATCTTGCAGAAGATGCTGCTCAGATGCCTGCATATCGTGCTGCTGTGCTGCCTGGGAATCCTGCCCCTGCGGGCCCAGGACGTGAAATCATGCCTGAAAGAACTGGACAGGGAACTGGAGATGAAGGCCCAGTACGATGCCCGGAAGGAGATGCGGATCGGACAACTCAGGGGCGTGCTGCGCGATGCCCTGGACGACAATGGCCGGTACGAGGCCACGCGGAACCTTTTCGAGGAATACAAGAGTTACAAGTACGATTCCGCCTTCGTGTATGCGCAGCGGCTGGAGGAACTGGCGGCCCGGCTGGACCAGCCGGACCGGAAGATGGAGGCCGGATGTGCGACCGTGTTCTGCCTGATTTCCGGCGGCCTGTACAAGGAAGCCTTCGACATGCTGGAAGGCCTTTCTACGGAGGGCGTCTCGCCTCCGGGCCTTCTGGCGTACTACCAGATGCAGGTCCGGTTGAACTACTCCGCGCGGGGCTATGTCCAATCCGGTCCCTACTATGAGCGCTACAGCCGGGACGGCGCGGAATACAGCCGGAAGATCCTGGGGCTTCTCCCGGAGGATTCCCCGCTCTGGCATGAGTATAATGCCAATTTCCTGATGGAAAACTACCGCTACGAGGAGGGAATCGCGGAATTCTCCCGCCTCCTCGCGGACCCGGACCTGGATACGCATATGCGGGCCATCTTCGCTTCCTCCGTCGGCTACATGCTGCACTGCCTGGGCCGGGAGGACGAGGCGATCCGGTCGCTGAGCGAGTCGGCCATCTGCGACGTGCGTTCATCGACCAAGGAGACCACGGCCCTGCGGATGCTGGCCGAATACCTGTCCGGCCGGGGCGAGGTGGAGCGCACCTCCCGCTATGTGCACGAATCCTTCGAGGATGCGAATTTCTACAACGCCCGGCTCCGGAAACTGGAGGTGGGGGCCGTCCTGCCGCTGGTGGAGAAGAACCATTACGACAACTTGCAGCGGGAGCGGAACTTCCTGCTGACCGGAATTCTCCTGGCCATCCTGCTGGTACTTGCCGCCGCCATCGCCATCTGGTTCATCCGCCGCCAGAACCGCCGGCTGAACGAGGCGCAGGCAACCATTGAGGAGCGGAATGCGCAGTTGGAAGCGGCCAACGCCCTGCTCGCGGAAGCGAACGAGATCAAGTCGGAATACATCGGCAATTCCTTCTACATCAACGCCGAGTTCCTGGACAAGATGTCCCAGTTGTACAAGATGGTGGACCGGATGATCGTGACGCGGCAGTACGACGAACTGCGCCGGTCGCTGAAGGAATCCACCATCGACAAGGAGCGGGACGAGATGTACGAGTCGTTCGACCACACCTTCCTCAAGATCTTCCCGACCTTCGTCAACGACTACAACGCCCTTTTCCCCGATACGGAGCAGCGGTTCCCCGCGGAAGGCCTCACGCCCGAGATGCGCATCTTCGCCCTGATCCGCCTCGGGATCTCCGAGACGGACCGCATCGCGAAGTTCCTGGACTATTCGGTGCACACGATCAACACCTACAAGACCCGTGTGAAGAACAAGTCCTGGGTCGAGAACGAGCAGTTCGAGGCCGAAATCATGAAGATTGGGGCCCGTTAAGGCCTATACAACCGTTATATTTTTCTCCCGGGGTTGAGGTGTCAATAGGCTGATATCCAGCGTATTAAAATGTTTTATATTTATATTTTCCCTATTTAATTCGGACGCGCGGGAAGGACCTGGTAATTTTGCGGTACACTGACAACAGTAACCCAAAATAACCAACTACCAACCCAATGAAAAGGATTCTTTCCGCATTGACCCTCCTGTTTGTCGCAGCGGGTCTGGTGTCCGCCCAGAGCGGATACCTGGTGAAAGGTGTGGTCGTTGACGACCAGGGTCCTGTCATCGGAGCCACCGTCCTCGAACAGGGGACGCAGAACGGCGCCGTGACCGGCCTGGACGGAGACTACACCCTCCGCGTGTCGAATGCCGACGCACTGGTCGAGATCAGTTGCATCGGCTACGCCACGCAAGTATTCAAGGCCTCCGAGGTGCCCGGGACGGTGGTCCTCACCGAGGACACCGAGTTCCTGGACGAAGTCGTGGTCATCGGTTACGGTACCCTGTCCAAGAAGGAAGTCTCCGCCTCCATCGTCCAGGTGGACAGCAAGGATTTCTTCCGCGGCACGACCAACAATCCGATGACGATGCTGACCGGTAAGGTCGCCGGCCTGAACGTCGTGACGAGCCAGGGTTCCAACCCGAACTCCGGTTCCGACTACCAGATCCGCGGCGCCACCTCCCTGCAGGCCGGCAACGGCCCGCTCGTGGTGATCGACGGTGTCCCGGGCGGCGACATCCGCTCCCTGGCCCCGCAGGACATCGAGTCCATGACCGTCCTGAAGGATGCGGCCTCCGCT
>JAFXMA010000085.1 GCA_017530725.1 Bacteroidales bacterium | reverse complement strand
GCCAGATCACCAGGGGATTCTCCTTCCCGTCGCCCTTGAGGGACCAGGGTTCATACGCCGCATAAGTTAGCGTCACGTCCCCTGACTTTCCGGTATTCCGGCCGGTGAACGTTCCTTTGTTGAAGTAATCGGCCTCGGAAATGAAATCCTTCAAGGCCTTGTCCGTCTCACAGTCGATGGCGGTAAACTTCTGCTTGCCGACTTTCAGGACCTTTCCTTTCTTCAGCCCGACCTTGACGCTATACGCGTCATTCCAGACGCCGGACCGGATGGAAAGGCCGAGACCGCGGCCGGAGGCCTTCTCAAGGCCCAGTGCGACGTACTTGCCGTCCGGGTCGTACGCTCCCCTGGAATCCGAGGGATAGGCCGACAGGACGTTGCGTTCCGTCCCGTTCGTATTGACGGTGAAGACGGAGGGGTCGAGATTGTCCAGTTTGATTTCCGGTTTCACCACGACGAGATTGACGGCGGTGGAGGCCTCATAGGTGGTCACGCCGGCTACTTGCGGCGTCATCTTCAGGGTCTGGGCGCCGGCGGACGCCGCCACAGTCATGGCCATGACGGCGAGGATTGATTGGATTCTGTTCATATAGGGTTCGGTTTCCGTGTGCTTGTGAATCGGGCTACAGATCGTCGATGGGATTCCTTCCCAAAGTGCCGGGGGAAGTCGTCGTGCCGGCGTTCTTGTAGGTCAGAATCACGTGCCAGGAGGACTGGTTCGAGACGTCGGCGTCCAGGGAGATGCTGCCGTTGGGGAGATTGTAGACAGCGAGGTTCCGGTTGACGATCGGATCCATGCCGTATTTCCGGGTCAGGTCCGCCTGCAGGTTGTCATAGGCCTTCTCCAGGGCGTCCCAGTCCGAAATGACCGGGAAATCGATCCGGACTTCCTGGACCGGATTGCCGGTCGGGGTCACCTTGCAGCCGCTGTAGCCGGCGAAGTCTCCCGTGTACGTACCGTTCCCGGCATTCCTGAAGCCGGCTTTGACCAGTTCCGATCCGAAGGCCGACAGCGAGCCGGTCATCGGAATACCCTTGAAAGAAAGGGGAGCCGACGCCGTGGTGGTCGTGGACGGAGTCTGCGTGGTCTGAGTCTGGGTGGAAGGTTTCTGGCCCTGGTATTTTCCGATGCCCAGTTCTCTTTCCAGGTCCTCGATGTCGGGGTCCTGGTTCGAAGTCGTTCCGGAGGGTTGTTTCTTCGGGCTGAACCAGCCACCGGACCCTTCGGAGCCGGTTTTCTCCGAGCCGCCGATGGTGCCGCCCGAACCGCCGGGCAGGGTAATCACGCTTCCAAATTGCTTGGAGCACCAGCGCACGGCCAGGAAAATAACCGCCACAGTGATGACGAGCCGGAGGAGTTTCTTCATTGCGTTTTGCATATTCACAGTCGTTTAGTGTGTCAAGAATTCTTGCCCGGGGCCTTTATTTGGCGAAATTCCGCGAAGCGAACGGCAGCGAGAGGCGGAGGGCGGTATGCCAGTATTCCCAGCCGTGCCAGCCGTCGCGGATGCGGAGTTCGCTGCGGACGCGGTGGGCGCGCATCTTCTGGAAGAGGGCGACGGACAGGTCCATCAGGCCGTCGTCATCGCCGCAGTCGAAGAACCACTTCACGGTGCGGAGCCGGGCCAGGGTCTCGTCGTCGGCATTGTCGATGAAATCGAGGGCGGAATGCTCGCGGACGGCCTTGTTCACGAGGTAGAATTTATCCTTTTCCATGTCTTCGCGCACGGAACTGTCGAGCCAGGCGCTCATCGCGTAGCAACTGGAGAACATGTCCGGATGGCGCTGGGCATAGACGGTGCTGCCACCGCCGCCCATCGACAGGCCCATCACGGCGCGGTGCTGCTTGTCACCATAGACCTTGTAGCGGGCCTCGACCGTGGGGATCAGTTCCTGGAAGAAGAAATCCTCGTAGGGATGGCCCGGCATGTTGAAATAGCCGTTCCAGTTGTTGTGGATGTCGGGATCGCCGGCGTTGGGCATGATGATGACCATCGGCACGATTTCGCCGCTGGCGATGAGTTCATCGACCACGTCCTTCATGTGGCCCGTCGTCGCCCAGTCCTTATAGGTGCCGTACAGGCCGTGCAGGAGATAGACGACCGGATACTTGACGTCCGAGGCGGCATCGAAGCCGGCGGGCAGGTACACGTTGATATCGACGGGACCGCCGAGAAGGGGACTTTCCACCTGGTCGGCGCGGATCACGCTCTGGCGGAGGGGCTGGCCGAAAGCGGCCGGCAGGAGCAACAGGCCTGCGAGGAGGCCTAGCAAGGCTTTTTTCATGGGTTGGTGATGATGATTATTCTATGGGGAAGATCTCGTCGGCATGGAGATACCAGGCCGTCCGATAAGTCTCAAGGCTCTCGGCGGGGACATAGACCTTGCAATCGGGCGCGTTTTGCTGGAACGGCCAGAGGACTTGGCCGAAAACAAGTTCCGGCGGCTCCGGAGCGAGGATGGTGATGGACGACAACATCGGACAGTAACTGCAGCCAAAGATTCCGATTTCCTGCAGGCCGCTCGGGAGCGTCAGGGATTCCAGATACTTGCTGCCGACGAAAGCGACCTGGCCGATGACCGTCACCCACTCCGGGACGACGAAACTGCCGACCAGGAAATCATTGTCGGCATAGGCCTCCTGTCCGATGACCGTCACGGTTTCCGGAATCACGGTCGTACGGCAGGCGGTATGGAGTTTGTTCGTCGCCGTCTCGATGATGGCATTGCAGCCACCCCGGGAATCATAGACCGGATTGGCAGGGTCCACGACGATGCTCGTGAGCCTGGGGCAAGCACGGAGGACGCTCAGACCGATGTCGGTGACACTGGCCGGAATGGTCACGGAGACCAGGTCGACGCATTCCGAGAAAGCAGAGATGCCCAGTCCGGTCACCCAGGACGGAACGTCAAAGGAGGTAAGGCCGACCGTACCGGAGAACGAATAGGAGAGGAGTTCCGTGACCGTTTCCGGGACCACCGTCGTCGCGCAGCCCCGCAGCAGGCCGTTCGTCCCGGTGACGATGATGGCATTGCATCCATTCCGGGAATCATAGTATGGATTGCCCTCATCGACCCGGATGGTAGTCAGGCCTGCCATAAAATGGAAAGCATTCTCCGCAATCCGGACAACGGAGGCAGGAATCTCGAGGGAAGCAAGGGCGTGGCAGTGATAGAATACGCTGTAGTCGATGACTTCCAGTCCATCGGGAAGATTGATGCCGGAAAGGGCCGAACAATTCGAGAAAGCCGATTGCCCGAGGGTCTTCACGGATTCCGGCAGCGTGATTTCGGTGAGGGCCGTACAGAAACTGAAAGCGTCTGAGGGGATCTCCGTCAAACCCGTGAAGTATTGCAGTTCATTGAATTTCTCAACGGTTCCATTATTCTTGAAGAAGAGGCCGAGGTCCGTGACGGCGGCTGCCTCCTCCCGGGAAAGTTCACCATCGAGGTTGATGTCCCAATGATTGACGCAGATCTCCTTGACGGCCGGGTCCTCGAAAACGATTACCGGGCTCTCGGAGGGTCCGGTCCTGATCGGCGACATCCGGGAAATCCGGTTCCGTTCGATGGTGACGCTTTTGGTCGTCTGTCTCCGGAACGTGCCGACAGACGTTTCAATGGTGACGGTGAATCCCCGGCGGAACTCCGTCGGCGGGAGAACGAACCAGAATTCCTTGGCGGCCTCCTCCGCATCCTCCAGCACGACGGTCCGTTCGCAGATAAGGTGGAGGCCCGTAGAGCCGTAGTACATCTCGACGGCAGGTTCACCGCCCAGCGGCATCCGGATACGCCCCTGTCCGCTGAGCCGCTCACCCTGGTTGCCTTCCAGGTGAATGCTCTTCACCGCTCCCTGACCGTAAAGGCTGAAAGTGAGGAAACCGCCCACGTTCCTGTACTGGAGGACATTGTCCTCGGAGACGGAAACCATCGGACCGGCTCCTTTTCCGAAGGAGGAATTCCGATAGAACTGTTCCTCCGGGAAAGTATATTCGATACCCTCGTCTTCGCCGATGACGAGTCCGTCGGTATAGGGGTAGAAGGAGACGACATGTTCCAGAGGATTGCCGGTGACGAACTCGGCGCCTTCCACCTTCTCGAACTCACCGGCATTGGCCCCGGTCTCGCCGAGGAACCGGTACTGCTGGTTGTAGGTATTCCTGTTGAAGATGCTCACCCGGTCATCCGCATCCCAGCGGAGACAGAGGTCCTGGTTGGCATAGACCTTGGTACCGGCCTCGTCCGGTTGCTCGAACGTGGCCAGGAACTTCACGTCTTCCCGGACCGGAGTCCGGAACTCTTCCTGGATGGTGCAGGAGGCCAGCATCAACGTTGCGATGCCGAGGAAAAGGACAGGGTGTCTCATATCGTCAGCGTTTTGGATTACCAATCGATGTAGGGGTCGTCACCGCCGTCGATGGGCTCGGTGTTGGACTGGAGGAAGGGACAGTCAGGAGACGTTTCCACGACTCTCACGGAAGGCGTCACATAGGCCTCCGGAGTTTCTATGGTGCTGTTTTTCATATGACTGGGGATTTTGACATCGAAATATAGTGATAAAAATCGAAAATTGCTATATTTGTGAAACAAACAATAACACTGATGAAACGAATCCTAACCTCCCTCCTCCTGGCAGCCTGCTGCCTTAGCCTGTACGGCCAGGAAGAAGTCCTGCGGCTTTTCGCCGAAAATCCGGACCGTTCGGCGAACAACATGCACTCCTATGAGTTCAATCCCATCGTGGATACGAAGGCGCCCAAGGGTTTCAAGCCTTTCTACATCTCGCACTACGGGCGTCACGGTTCCCGGTATGAACAGAACCACACCTTCGCCCGTGCCGCGATGGACGGATTCCACCACCTGGATTCCCTGGGCCTGCTGACGGAAGAAGGCAAGGCCGTGTATGCCGACGTGAACGCCGTCGTGGAGGCCCACATGGGCATGGAAGGCTCCCTCTCTCCCCGAGGCGCCCGCGAGCATCGCATGCTGGCCACGCGCATGGTGGAACGCTTCCCCGCCGTGTTCAAGAACAAGGACCGCTGGGAGGTGAACAGTTTCTCCAGCACCAGTTTCCGCTGCATCGTGTCCATGTGCAACTTCACCAATACCCTGAAGGAGAAAACCCCGCGCCAGGAAATGACCTATACCAGCGCAGAGCGTTTCATGGCCTACATCAACCCCAGCCTCCGCGTCCAGCGCCCCGGCGAGCAGCCGGCTCCGCGTCCGACTTTCACCCCGGAGCAGATGGCCCGCATGCGCGGCGGCAACGCGGAGAGCAGGCAGTTCTCCCCCGCCCCCGGCACCCCCGGTTATGACTTCACCCGCTTCCTGAAGCCCCTGTTCAAGGACTACGACAGGGCCCTCGCCGCCCTCGGCAACCCCGAATCCTTCGTCCGCGCCATCTACACCGCCGGCGGACTGTGCCAGGACGTCGATTTCCTGGGTATCGACATTCTCCATCGTTTCACCCCCGAGGAACTGGTCTATTTCTGGAAGGGCGGCAATGACTCCATCTACCGGATGTGGGGCGGTTCCGCCGAGAACGGCGACGTCATCCGCTTCGCCATCCGTCCCCTGCTGATGGACTTCATCGAGAAGGCCGACGCCGCGATGCAGCCCGGCAGCCACCGCACCGCCGACCTCCGTTTCGGCCACGACACCTCCGTCCTGCCGCTCTTCGCCCTGATGGGCATCGACGATCCCCAGAACCGGATCCTCCCCTACAAGGAGGCCCACGAAAAGGGATGGTATGCCTTCTTCCAGATTCCCATGGCCACCAACTGCCAGATGATCTTCTACAAGGACAAGAAAGGCGAGGTCCTCACGAAGGTCCTCTACAATGAGCAGGAAGTCCTCATCCCGGGCATCCAGCCCGTTTCCGGGCCGTACTACCGCTGGGATGAACTCAAGGCGCATTTCCTGGACCTCTGCAAGCAGGCATCCCTGCCCTGGGACAACTGGAACAGAACACATGGTCATCACAATTAACCTACCCATACGATGAGAAATTTCTTATTCTTGATGGCGGCCGCCGTGTGCCTGACCGCCAACGCCCAGGTGAAGGAGGACTTCATCCCCTCTCCCAACAACCAGCCCGGCAAGCAGTATCCGATGGTCAACTCCGAGCGCTGCGTCCGCGTCCGCGTGGAAGCGCCCGACGCCAAGTCCGTGAAACTGGACATCGGCGGCGTGAAGTACGACCTGGTCAAGGGTGAGGACGGCGCCTGGATCGGCGAGTCCGCCCCGCAGGATGAAGGATTCCACTACTATCAGTTGAACATCGACGGCGCCAACGTCCCCGACCCGTCCAGCCTCTACTACTACGGCGCCAGCCGCTGGGGTAGCGGTATCGACGTCCCGGCCGCCGACCAGGATTTCTATGCGGTCAAGAACGTCCCCCAGGGCCAGATGCGCGAAGTCTTCTACTGGTCCGAGGTGAACAAGGCGATGCGCCACATCTTCGTCTATACCCCGGCCGACTATGACCAGAATCCCACCAAGCGCTACCCGGTGCTGTACCTGCAGCATGGCGGCGGTGAGAACGAGTACGGATGGCCGCAGCAGGGCCACACCGCCCAGATCATGGACAACCTCATCGCCGAAGGCAAGGCCGTCCCGTTCATCATCGTCATGGAGAACGGTTCCTGGACCATGCCGCGCCCGGCGATGGGCCAGGGCGGTCCCCAGGGCCAGCGCCCGCCGATGGGCATGGGCCAGCGTCCGCAGGGTCAGCGTCCGCCGCAGGGCCAGGGCCAGCGTCCCCGGGGCGGTTTCGGCATGCCTTCCGGCTGGGCCGACGGCTTTGCCAACACCCTGATCAAGGACTGCATCCCCTATATCGACAGCCACTTCCGCACGATCGCGGACAACAAGCATCGGGCGATGGCCGGCCTCTCGATGGGCGGCATGCAGACGAAGTCCATCACCGTCGCACACCCCGAGGTCTTCTCCTCCCTGGGCATCTTCAGCGGCGGCACCATCACCGTGGATGACACCAAGGACAACCCCGAATTCGCCAAGGGCCTCCAACTCGTGTTCGTGAGTTTCGGCAGCCGCGAACTGGAGAACCGTGCCCCGGGCTTCGGGGACGGCACCAGTCCCCAGACGGAGACCGAGGATCTCGCCAAGAGCGGCGTTAACGCGCACTTCTATGTCTCGCCGGGCACGGCTCACGAGTGGCAGAGTTGGCGCCGCGCCCTGTACCAGTTCGCCCAGTTGCTGTTCAAGTAGGCCGATGGCTTCCAGAGCATACCACGAGATTTCCGATATCACCCTGCTGCCCGCGCCGGACGAAACAGGGTGTATCACGCATTACGCGTTCCAGTACATCGACTTCAACCAGGTCCCGCAGTACGTGGCTGCGGGACACCGGTTCTCCGACTGCTGCTTTCTCGGCTGTGAAATCCCCTCGGCCATGGAAGGGCACATCGGAAGCACTTGCCTGGTCTTCCCCCGGATGGGGCGCATCTACAACGCTTTCCGTGGAAACCTGTACACGGGAGAAACCCTCTATGCGGGCTACGATCCTGAGAACGAGGACTCCTATGCCACCTGCTTCGACGCGCGGGTCTATGCCGATTACAAGGAGAAAGGGGTCAACTGCGACGACATCCGCGAAACCCTGGGCCGGACGATGCACGACCGGGCCATCGGCGACGCGATGCGGGAGTTCCTGAGCAGGTTCGACGAGCGGCAGGTGGTCGCCATCATGGGCGGTCACGCCCAACTGCGCACGGACCCGTCCTTCCGCCGCGTGGCCCTCATTGCGAAGGCGCTCACCGAGCGGGGCAAACTGATGGCTTCCGGCGGCGGCCCCGGCGCGATGGAGGCGACGCACCTCGGCGCCTGGATGGCTGGAAGGTCGTTGGAAGAGTTCGACGACGCGATGGAAATCCTTTCCGTCGCACCTACCTTCAAGGACGAGGGCTGGCTCCGCACGGCGTTCGAAGTCCGGAAGAAGTATCCGCAGAACAAGTACCGCAGCCTGGGCATCCCGACCTGGTTCTACGGGCATGAGCCCGCCACCCCGTTCGCGACGCACATCGCCAAGTACTTCTTCAACAGCCTGCGGGAGGATGTCCTGCTGGCCATCGCCAAGGGCGGCATCATCTATTCCCCCGGCTCCGCCGGCACCATCCAGGAAATCTTCCAGGATGCCGCGCAGAACCACTACGAGACCTTCGGCGCCCCCAGTCCGATGGTATTCCTGGACAAGGAATTCTTCACCAAGGAAGTGCCCGTCTATCCCCTGCTGGAGGACCTCATGACCCGCGGGAAGTACAGGAACCTGCTGATTTCGGTGACGGACGACGCCCAGGAGGCCATCGACACGCTCATGTCTTTCCGGCAGGAGCCTACAGAAGGATGTTGACGCCGAGTCCGATGAGGACGAGACCGCCGACGATGCGGGCGGAATAGCCGAGTTTCCGGCCGATGAAACTGCCGGAGAGCATACCTACCACGACCGAAAGGGCCGTGAAGAAAAGGATGGACACCGCGATGGGCCAGATTTCAGGCCACGGAGCGGTGTCCATCGCCATGCTGAGGCCCACGACGGTCGCATCGATGGACGTGGCGACGCCACCGAGGATGATGCTCCTGAATCCGTCCAGGTTCAGGTGTTCGGACTTGCCGCGCACACCGTCGAGAAACATCGCACCGCCGACATACAGCAGGAGCAGGAAGCCGATGGCATGGGCCACCTTCTCGAAATGACCCACATATTCGGAGATCAGTTCCGTGGCGAAGGTGCCGAGCGCCCAGCCGGCAAGGAAAAGACCGGTCTGGATGACGGCGAAGACCAGGGCGACGGTCCACACCTTCCGCCTCATTTCCTCCCGCGGCAGCAGGAAGGAAGAGCACAGCGAAACGGCGAAACAGTCGGCACAGAGGGAAATGCCCAGCAAGATGGCGCTGATCCAGAGACTCATGGCTTGAACTCCCGGCGATTGACGATGGAACGGCCCAGGGTGAGGGGGTCGGCATATTCGAGGTCGTCCCCGAAGCCGAGTCCGCGGGCCAGGGACGAGAAACGGACCCCCGTGTGGGCAATCTTCCGATAGATGTAGAACGCCGTGGACTCCCCTTCCACGTCACCGCTGAGGGCGAAGATGACCTCCGCGTCTTCGGGGTGCTCGAAAGCCTCCACGCGACGGACCAGATCGCTGATGCTCAAGTCGGAAGGACCGATGCCGGCAATCGGGGAAATGATACCGCCGAGAACGTGGTACACGCCGTGGTACTGGCCTGTATCCTCGATGCTCATCACGTCGCGGACGCTCTCCACCACGCAGATGGCGCTATGGTCGCGGGAGTGGTCGGCACAGAGGGAACAGACCTCGTCATCCGAGATCATCCGGCATTCCCGGCAATAGCGGACCTCGTCGCGGAGACGGTTGATCGCCTCGGTGAAATGGTGGACATTCTCCTGCGGTTGGTGAAGCAGATGCAGGGCCAGCCGGAGCGCGCTGCGGCGTCCGACACCGGGCAGGGTGCCGATGGCATCGACGGCATCGGACAGGAGGTCGGAAGGGTATTTCTCTTTATAGGCCATGGTATTCGACAAGCCCCTCCATCGGGGACGGGATAAAGCGGGAGAAGGTGAGCCCATACTCGGCGCCGAGGCGCTCCAATTCTGGGCGGCAGGCACTCCCGAACCCGCCGACAACGCCGACGGGAAGCCGGTCATAGCGCGTGAGCGTCCGCTCGAAAAGATCCCGGAAGTTCCTGTCGATCAGGGCATCCACATAGGCATTCCCCCGGTGTTCCAGAAGGAAGGGCGCCAGGCTGCCCAGATAGCGGGAAGGGGCGGGATTCTTATAGACGTTCCGCACGACGGAAGCATAGTCCGCCTCATGGAAGGCGGAAAAAGCCTCTGCCAGGTCCTCAGGAACCAGGTCCTTCACCAGGTCCGCGAGGAACATGCGGCCCAGGGCAGCGGCACTGCCCTCGTCACCGATGATGAACCCGCCGCCATGGATGTTGCGGACAATCTTCTCTCCGTCGTAGTGACAGGTATTGGAGCCCGTCCCCAGGATGGCGGCGATGCCGCTCTCATGGCCGCAGGCCGCGCGGGCCGCGGCGAGGAGGTCGGACGCATATTCACAACGGACGCCGGGAAAACGCGTCTGGAAGATGCGGTCCAGTTCCGTCGGGAACTCCAGCAGGCCGGCGGCATAGAAATGGACCTCGTCCACGCGCGGGAACGCGGCGACGGCGTCTGCGAACACCGCGGCATTGGCCTCCGCCGAAATGGTGGAGAGGTTCATGCCCGGGGTCTGCAGCCGGTTGACCGGCTTTCCGGCATCGACCAGGCACCAGTCGGTCTTGGTGGCCCCGCTCTCGACAATCAGGATCATATCTCTACTCCTTTCTTTTTCCAATGGTAATAGCCGTATATCGCGGAGGCGATGTAGGCGACATACAGGAAGGCCATCCAATACTGGCCGTTCACGAGGCACAGGGCGGTCGTGAGGGCGTCGGCGACCACCCAGAGCATCCACTGCTGGATATACGAGCGGGTGAGCCACCAGGTGGCGATGACACTGAGGACCGTCGCGGTGGCATCCAGTTCGGACACGCCGTCTCCCAGGGCACGGAACAGCCACATCAGCAGCAGCGAACCGAAAACGAAGCCGACAGCGCTCCACAAAGCCGTTTTCTTCGGAAGGGGGCGCAGGTGGATCACATCCTCCCCGACCGCCGTTCCGTCCTTGCGCCACTGCACGAGGCCGATGACGGACATCACGATATAATAGAGGTTCAGGCCCATCATCCCCCAACTCCGCTGCACGGCGAAACTGTAGGCGCATGCCGCTCCGGTGAGGATGCCCACCACCCACATCGCGTTCTTCTGGAGGATTTCCAGCACGACATAGGCGACACCGGTCACCAGGGCGAAAATCTCGATGGTTTGTACGATATCCATCCGTCAGATCACCATTTTCCCTTGAAGAAGGTCGGCGTGACGTTCAGCATCAGCCAGCCCCATTGCAGGCGGTTGTTCTTGGAAGTCCGCTTGAGGATGGCCATGGTATCGGTGCCCTGCATGAACGAATAGCCGGCGCTGAGCAACACGGATGGAGCGATGCTCCAGGTCAACTCCAGTTCCACTTCGTGTCCCAGGGCCCTTTTGGCATCCTTGACCGGAGCCGCCGTGGCGAAATAATGGTAGGCTGCGTCCGCCGAGAAGGACTTGGCCGGAGTCCAGGTAACGCCGGCATAGAGATTCTGGAGGCCGGGCGTGAAGCCGTTCACATACGTCGAGACATAGAAGAAGTCCATCGCCCCGTAGAACCTGTGGTTCGAGCCGTACAGGGAATTGAATCCCCGGACGATTTCGTGACGCACCAGGCCGATGTGCCCCTCTCCCGGTATGGGGAAGTCCTCTTCGCCGCTCAGATAATCATAACCGGCCCGCATCTGCCACTGCTCGGACGGGGTCACAAGGGCTTTTGCGCTGGCCATCCAGGCATTCAGGGGGATGCCCCCGTATGCCTTTCCCCACTGATGGTAATAGGATGCCTCCATCCCGAAATACTTCGGTTTCCAGGACAGGAAGGTACCGGCAAGTTGCTGGAAACACGTCCCATAGACATCCTCTTCCCCGACATCCATGAATTCAAGGCCCATATTGACAAAGAGAAGGGAGGCGCCGATGTTGGTTTTCGGAATATCGTAGTGATACCAAACGGAAGCCAGGGACTTGTAGGGCTGGATTCCCCCGGAAAAACGGGTGCCGCCATTGTCGATGTTATCCACGTTCTGGTTATAGGCGCCGAACAGATGGACTTTGTGCCCGGCCCGCTCGAATCCCAGTTTCAAGCCGTCGTGGGAATAGCCCGTCATGGACCAGTCGTCCGCGCCGAAGATACGCTGGTCGTCATACGAGAGACGCTGGCGGCCGATCTGGGCGAAGAAGCCCACCGGAAGTTGCGCCTTCACCCAGGCTTCGTTCATCGAAAGGCTGTTCCCTGCTGAACTCCCCCAGGTGTCGGCGTGCTGGGCTGTCAGCCGGGCCGACAGCCATTCGTGGGAATAGGAGGCTCCCAGCCGGGTCCTGCTCAGGACGAAGCGGGATTTGAGGGCCTCGGGATCCTCCTCATCATCCTTCACCAGGATTCCTCCGTCACGGATTTCCCCGCGCGACAGGTAATCGGCCTCGACCGAGAACGTATGCTCCTGCGCCCGGACGCAGAACGGCAGGGCGGCGAGGACAATCAGGAAAAGCCGTCTCATTCGAATTCGAAATAGGAGATGAATCCGGTGAGTTCCAGCACGTCGCGGATGACTTCGTTCACGTTCTTCAGAATCACCCGGTTCCCTTTCGCCTGGGTAGTCTTGAGCAGGTTCAGAAAGATGCGGATGCCGCTGGAGGCGATGTACTCCAGTCCGGCGCAGTCCAGGACGACATCTTTTCCGGTGCTTTCGAACAAAGGCTTGAGCGCCACTTCCGTCTCTGCGGCAGCGGCGGTATCCAGTTCGCCGGAGAGGACGGCGACCAGTCTTCCATCGGTTTCCAATACGGTTGTTTTCATAATGCTATGGTTATAATAATTAATTCTGAATCAGCGGTTTTTATCCTGTTCCTCACGATAGCGGAGGGCCAGCATCGTAATATCGTCACTCTGTCCGGCCGCGCCCACGAAGGTCCGTACGCTGTCCCCGACCGCATGGACCAGGGCATCCGGTTGCCGGGAACAGCCCGACAGGAACGCACGGAGCCGCTTCCTGCCATACTGCTGCCGGTTGATATCCATCGCTTCCGACACGCCATCCGTGTACAGGAAGAGGACGGCACCGGGGGCGACGTCCGTTTCCTGTCCCCGGTACTCGAAATCGTTGAACGCACCCACGGGCACGTTCGCCAGGGCAGGCAGTTCCTCGACGGTATCCCGGATGAAAAGCGGATGTTCATGGCCGGCGTTGCAGTACCGCAAACGGCCTGAAGTCAAGTCCAGTACGCCCAGGAAGAGCGTCAGGAACACCCCGGACTCATTGTTCCGGCACGCTTCGCCGTTGAGTTTCCCGACAATACAGGCCGGATCCTCCTCCTGTTCGCAAAGTTGCCGCAGGAGGGAATGGGCGACGGCCATCACCATGGCGGCCGGAATACCTTTCCCACACACGTCTCCGATACAGAAGAACAGTTTTTCGTCCCGGACGAAATAGTCGAACAGGTCTCCGCCTACTTCCTTGGCAGGAGCCAGGAAACCTTGGACCGCCAGGTCCGCCCGGTCCAAAAGGGACTTGGGCAGCATTTCTTCCTGGATCCGCCGGGCAATCCGGAGTTCACTCTCGATACGCGCCTGTTTCACGTCCGACTCCCAGAGCCGCTTCCCGACCCGGGCGAACCGTTCGATGATGAAGATGACGAAAGCGAGCCCGGCGAGCGCCATCAGCAGGATCCGCCACATCATCGAACGCACCGGGGCCAGCACCTCATCCCGGTAAGACACCTCCGCGACGATCCAGCCCGGACTCCGCGGCAGGGCCCTGAAATCGAGATAGGCCCATTCCCGATTGACAGGGTCCCGGAATTCGATGCAGTTGACCCGATGACGTCCCCGGATGGTCCGGTCCACCGTCGGGTCCATCACCAGGTCCGCCACATAGGCCATGGTCTGCGGAGAAACCCGTTCCTCCCGGGGGCCGGCGACCAGCCGTCCGTTCCGGGTAAGCATGAAACCGAAACTGGAGGGATAGTACGGATGGACGTTCAGGGTATCGCTGAGCCAGGTCAGGTCGATGTCCAGGCCGCAGATGGCCGCGAGACGGCCGGACCGGTCCCAGATGGGATACGTATAGGTGGTGAGTTGCTGGACCGGGTCCGTGCCATAGGCATACGGATCGCTCCAGAAATCCGTCTCTTCCCGGAGCGCCCGCTGGAAGTCGGGCCCCAGCGTATAGTCGTGGTCGGGACCGGCAATCTGATCCACCACGATCCGGCCCCCTTCCTTGTGGGCATAGGGCTCGAATAGCCGGCCTTTTTCCGGATAGTAATCCGGCAGGACGGCGATACATGCGCCCGCGACGCTCGGATTGCTCCGAATCATCCGCCCGACCGCGCCGAACAGGGAATCCGGGTGGGCCAGGCTCTTCTGGACACTCCATT
The DNA here is from genome assembly GCA_017530725.1 of Bacteroidales bacterium. Taxonomy (GTDB): domain Bacteria; phylum Bacteroidota; class Bacteroidia; order Bacteroidales; family UBA932; genus Cryptobacteroides. The sequence goes on along the minus strand of JAFXMA010000085.1, from coordinate 534 downwards.
CATTCTCGCGCATCGACAGTTCCGCCTCCTCCAGAGTATTGAGGATGACATCGGACTCCATCGTCAGTTCCATCCGCGTAATCCGCTCTTCCTCCTTGATCAGCAGGTTCCGGGTATAGGTATACTGCAAGACGGCGACCAGTTCCAGCAAGAGGGCCGTCAGGAGGATGAGGACCAGGCGGGAACCTTTCCTCTCCTTGAAAAAAATGCGGATCCTGTCGATGAACGCGGCCATTCCGATCAGTCGTCAAAGAAACGGAAAGAGTCCAGGATGCGGAAGATCATGTCCACATACGCGCTGGAAGTCTCGTCCCAGCGGAAGCCCAGCCGGTGCAGCACCTGCATGGTGAAGACGCTCGAAGCCACGTTCTCCACCATCTGGACCTGGCCTTCCGCCTGCGTATAGGCGATGATGCTCGAAAGGATCCGGGCTTTCTCCGGATCGGCCTTGGCCTCGTCCATCCGGCGGACGAATGCTTCCACTTCCAGATAGTCCAGGGGGCTTCCGTCATCCTTGTGGAGCCGGGAAAGGAT
>JAFXMA010000084.1 GCA_017530725.1 Bacteroidales bacterium | reverse complement strand
GCTCGTTAGTGAGCGAGTCCAGCACGGTGGTCTTGATGTCGCTCATCCGGCCCTGGAAAACATTGTCATTGATGATGAACACCTGCGCCCGTGCACTGAGGCACAGGAAAAGGCACAGGAACAGCGTGGAGATAACCTTCTTCATAGCGGCGGATTTCGCTGCAATTTTTGAGCCTCACGGCTCTTCCATGAATTTCTCGGCCTGGAGGTACTTCAGGTTGTCGGCGGCAAACTCATAGCCCCGGGAGCCGGGGCGGGCGACTTTCAGGTACTTCTCGTACCATTCGATGGCCGTCTTGTACTCTTTCTTCTGCTGGTAGCAGTAGGCGATGGTGGAGATGGCCGATATGAGTTTGGGGTTGTAGCGGTAGGCTTCCTTGTAATGGGCGATGGCCAAGTCCCAAGAGTCCTCCCGGCCGTAGTAACCCAGGGCATACTGCTGATGGATGCGGGACATCGTGGCCGGATCCGGCTCGAGCATCTCGAGGGCTTTGTCCAGCCAGGGCTTGACTTGCCGGTCGAACGGGCGCATCGCCTCCTTTTTCACGGCGGCGATGGAATAGGCCAGGTTCACATCGCTGGAGTCGATCTGCCAGGCCTTTTGGAGTTCCTCCTCCGCCCGGTAAATGACCAGGGTGTGCCAGTAACTCTGCCCCAGATAGTAGTGGATGGGATACGAGTCGTTGCCGATGTCCTCCTGCCGCTGAAACACCTTGCTGGCGGTCTCGTAATCGCCTTTCCGGTAATAGGCGAGCCCCTGGAGCGGCGCAATGACCGTATTGTCCGGGTCCTCCGCCAGGAAAGGTTCGCTCTGGGCAATCGCCTCGTCGTACTTTTCCTTGTCGATGAGAATGCCCACCGCCTTGGACAGGACCGTTTCATTCCCCGGCTTCTGGGCCAGGGAACGGCGGTAGTACCAGAGGGCCGAATCGGCCTGCTCCAATTGCCGGAAGGAGTCTCCCACGAAACTCAGAACCGCCGGAATGGAGTCCTGCTGCAGGACCGCCCGCCCGGCCTGGATGCTCTGCGAATAGGCTTTCAGCCGGGAATAGGCCTGCATCAGGCGGATCTGGTAGAGGACGTTGTCAGGAGACTTGGACGAAAGCAGGAAATAGGTCCCGGCGGCATCCTCGTACGCCCCGCTCTGGAAATGGCAGTCGGCCAGTTCCGCCAGCACGCCTTCATCCATCGCTCCCGGCTGCACCAGGCCCGACAGCATCTCGATGGCATCGTCCGTCCGGTAGATGCTCTTGAGATACCGCGCCTCTGCCAGTATGGAATCGCGATGGGTGGTCTGCGCACCCAGCGGTATGCAGACCATCAACCAGAGAAGAAGGAGGACGTTTTTTCTCATCTCAATTGGAAAATAACGGGATAGGTATAGGTGACCGCAACGGCCTCGCCGCCCTGCCTTCCCGGTTCCCATTTCGGAGACGCGGAGATGACGCGGACCGCTTCGGTGTCCAGGTCTTCACGGACGCCGCGCAGCACACGGACTTCCCGGACCACACCGTCAGCCCCGACGGTGAACTGCAGGGTCACGCGGCCTTGGGCACCGTCTTTCTTGGCTTGCTCGGGATACTTGAGTTGCGAATTCACCCATTTGGAGAACTCGTTCGCATCGCCACCGTTGAAAGAGGGCTTCTTTTCGATGAGTTGGAAGGGGATTGCTTCCTGACTCCCGGCCGAGCGGACTCCCTCGGCGGGTGCCGAATCGCTTTCGGCGGGTTCGGCGGATTCTTTGGTTGGATTGCAGGCGAACATAAAGGCTGCCAGCACGGGGAGGAGGGCCAGATACGACCAGCGCATCCAGCGGGAGGAAGAGGGTTTGAGCATCATGGCGATTCGGTGTTTGAGGTTCGCGTGCTGAAAACCGCTGGCCAGGGTGAAACGCTGTTCACCTACGGCTTTCCGCACAAGAAGAAGTTGATATCGGGAAGCATCGATGCCTTGTCGGATGACGCCTTCGTCGGCCTCGTATTCGTGCAGGAGGCGTAGTTCCTCCCGGGTGATCCACACCAGCGGGTTCCACCAGCAGAGCATCTGGAGAGGCAGGAAAAGCAGCAGGTCCAGCGAGTGGTGATGCTGCACATGCATCCGCTCGTGCGTGAAAATGGCCGGGTTCTCCAGTATGTCTTTCCGGCTCATCACCACCATCCGGCCCCAACTGAACGAAGGGATGTCCTCTTCGAGCAGAATCAGCGTGCAGCCATCCTGCTCGGAGGGTTCACCCTGCTTGATGAGCCGTCCCATCCTGACGGCCGACAGGATGTAGAGCACAAGCGTGGCCAGGGATCCAGTAAGGAACAGGGCGAGCAGCACACTCTTCCACGGAAATCCGGCCAGGGCAGCCTGAGAGGCTGTCTCCGCCCCGGAGCCCACCATCGTCAGTGTCGAGGCGACCCGGGTCTCCGTCACCGTCCGGAGGCGGATCAGCGGGAGGAGAAGGCACAGATAGGACCCGGCCAGGAGCAGTGCCCGGTTCAGCCGGAAGAATGTGGTCCTGCGCATGACCAGCAGGTAAAAGGTGTAGAACAGGCCCAGATAGAGCCCGCACCGCGCAACATATAACAGGAAGGGCGTCATTTCTTGTTCTTTTCGATTTGGGCGATCAGGTCCTTCAGTTCCTGGAGGTCCATCTTGTCTTCTTCTACGAATTGGGACACGAGGCTGGTGTAGGAATTGTCGTAATAGCGGGCCACGACCTCGGAAACCGTGTTCCCGCGGTACTGCCGTTCGCTCGTCCGGACCTTGTAGCGGAACGAGTTCGCCATGGGCTCCCGCTCCAGGAAGCCTTTCTCTTCCAGGAACTTGACCAGTGTCGCCACCGTATTGTAATGGGGTTTCGGCTCCGGCAGGTAGCCGATGAGATCCCGGATGAACAGCGGCTCATGGGCCCAGAAAATGATCATCAGCATCTCTTCCTTTTCCGTCAGTTTCTGCTTCATCGTGCTTCGGATGGATGGTCTCTGACGGCAAAGATAGCGATTTTTCCTTAAACTCCTAATTTTTTTAGGAGAATTCCTTTCTTTTTTCGGAGGTTACCCCGCCAAAAGGGGTTGGAGGGGTGGGGGACAAGCGTCTATTGCAGCGCCTGCGGCTCGTTGTAGCGGATGTGTACGCCGTAGTCGTAGATGGAGCGGTTCAGGCCGTTGGCCGTGTCCGGCGTGCCCTTGCGCTTGCCGGAGAGGACCTCTTCGGACATTTTCCTTTCATCCAGGACACGCTGGAGGGTTTCGGGATTGTCTCCGTGGTAGTGGCCGGGATAGAGTTTCTCGATGCCGTTCTTCTGCATGTACTCCGCCGTGCGGGTGGTTGTCTGGATCAGTTGCCGAAAGGTGCCGGTGAACAGCAGGAGGTTCGTGGAGCCGAAGGCGTCCCCGCTGAATCCGTAGTGGTGTTCCTTGTCGAAGAAGGTGATCGAACCGTGCGTGTGACCCGGGGTGTGGAGCACCTCGATCTGCCGCCCGCCCAGGTCGATGACCTCGCCGTCGGACAGGAAATGGACCTGTCCCTTGTAACTGTTCCTCGCTCCGCCCAGCAGGGCCGTATCGCCCGGGTGCAGCCAGACTTCCGGGAAGCAGGAGGCACCGCCCGCATGGTCGCCGTGGGCGTGGGTGAGCGCGAGCATGACCGGCTTGTCCGTCAGGGCGGCGACGGCCTTGTCCAGGTGCGGCATCCGGGAGCCCGAGTCGATGACGAGGGTCCGGTCGTTGCCTTCCACGACATAGACGGACTCATTGTACACCAGGTGGCCGTTGCCCTCCCAGGTGTGGTCGTCAATCTGGCGGAAGACGATGTCGGCATCGCGGCAGACGAACTTCTCGGCATAGTGGCGGGCGTATTGCTCCGCCTGCTCGGCGCTCCAGGTCACGATGGCCAGGCCGTGGCGGAAGTACGTGTCCAGACCCGGACGGTCCAGGTTCGACGGCTCCGTGGCGGCGGTACCGGACTCCATTTCGTCCAGCAGCGCCTTCATGTCCCGGATGTATCCCATACCCAGTTCGCCGCGCTTGGGGAGGTCGAGCCAGTCCTTCTGCCAGTAGTGTCCGCCATAGACTTTCAGTTTGTCTTCGTTCACCCCGCGCTCCCCGAGCATCTCGATCAGGTGCGGAACCGCGGAGACATAGCGGTTGAAGCCGTCCTCATTGAAGATCCAGACGCCATGGCCGGAGCCGATGGCATCGCCCGTGAACAGCAGGTCCTGCCCCTTGAGGAGATAGACCATCGAACCCGCGGTATGGCCGGGAACGGCGATTGCCTCCACTTCCATGCCGCCCAGGTCGAAGATTTCACCCTCGTTGATGAAACGGTACTGTCCCTCGGGGAAACGGTCGGCAAGGCGCATGAAATCGGCCCTGGGGAGCGCGAAACGGACATCCTTGTCCTCCAGGAAGGCCGGAAGCATCCCCGTATGGTCGCCGTGGTTGTGGGTGAAGGTGATGGTGACGGGCTTGCCGGCCACCCTCTCGGCCACCAGGGAGCGCAGCGATTCCGCCGCGTTGTCCGCCCAGTTCACCGGGTTGGATAGGTCGATGACCAGCGCTTCCTTGTCGCCCACGACGAGGTAAATGTCGGAGCAGTTGTTGAAATGCGTGAGTTTTCCGTCCGCATCGAACGCCTCGCCGGCCGGGTTTTCATGGTTGTAATCCTGGATGTGATAGACATTCTGGCCGATGACGGACACCGTGTAGGGGCCGACCTCGACGTCTTTGGCGGTGTTGCAGGCCACCACGGCCAGCGCCAGGAGCAGGATGGAGGTGTGGTTTTTCATAAGGGACACATTTGCAGTCAATTAACAAAGATAATGATTCTTATTCAGAAGAACGGCGAGTCCCCGCGGTTTTTTTCGTATCTTTGTAAGAGAGGCCTTTTGCGCTTCCTGACCACGGAATGCTTATGAGAAAAATCGTTACAAGCCTTGTTTCAGGCATCCTGGCGCTGGTGTCGTGCACGCAGGGCCCGGAACCCTGCGGTCCCGTGCCCACGGAGGACCAGTTGCGCTGGCAGGATATGGAGATGTATGCGTTCATCCATTATTCGCTGAACACGTACACGGACCAGGAATGGGGATACGGGGACGAGGACCCGCAACTGTTCAACCCCAGCGACCTGGACTGCCGCCAGTGGGCGCGCGTGTGCAAGCAGGCGGGCATGAAGGGGATCATCTTCACAGCCAAGCACCACTGCGGCTTCTGCATGTGGCCGAGCGCCTATACCGAGTATTCTGTGAAGAACGCACCCTGGAAGGACGGAAAGGGCGACGTGGTACGGGAACTGGCCGAAGCCTGCCGTGAGGAAGGCCTGAAGTTCGCCGTCTATCTCTCGCCGTGGGACCGGAACCATCCCGAGTACGGCCGGCCGGAGTATGTCACCTATTTCCGCAACCAATTGCGGGAATTGTTGACCCAATACGGTGACATGTTCGAGGTCTGGTTCGACGGAGCCAACGGCGGAGACGGCTGGTACGGCGGGGCGAACGAGCGCCGGCAGATCGACCGGACCACCTACTACGGTTGGCCCGAAACCTACCGGATGATCCGCGAACTCCAGCCCCATTGCCTCATCTGGAACGACGGCGGCGACCGCGGCGACCTGCGCTGGGTGGGAACGGAAGCCGGCTTCATCGGTGAGACGAACTGGAGCCTCCTGTACGCTACGGGCGACGTGCCCTACGAGCAACTGCACTATGGCGTGGAGGACGGCGACCGCTGGGTCCCCGGCGAGACGAACACCAGCATCCGGCCTGGCTGGTTCTACCATGAGGCGGAGAACGACCATGTGAAGAGCCTTTCCAAACTCATGGACACGTACTACAAGAGCGTGGGACGCAACTCGACGCTCCTGCTCAACATCCCGGTCGCTCCGAACGGCCGGATCCATCCAACGGACAGCCTCCGCGGCATCGCTTTCAACAAGATGATCCAGGAGGTGTTCAAGACCGACCTCGCCGCCAAGGCCAGAATCCGCACGCGCGATAACGAGACGGTCATCGACTTCAAGCGCCCGACCGACTTCAACCGTTTTGTCGTGGAAGAGGACATCCGCTATGGCCAGCGCGTGAAGAAGTTCTCGCTCGAAGCCGAAGTCGATGGCACCTGGGTTCCGCTGCAGGATGAACTGGCGGTGGACTCGGACGGCCTCACCACCATCGGCCATCGCCGCATCATCTGCTTCCCGACCGTGAAGGCGACGCGCCTGCGTTTCACCGTCGTGGATTCCAAGTGCGCGCCGCTCATCACCCGCACTTCCGTGTATCTGGCACCGGAACTGACGCGGGACATTCCTGATTCCGGTGAAAAGTTCAGCAGCAACCTCCACTTCTTCTTCAGCAGCCCCCGCCAGATGCTCATCGACTACGAGGAGGAGCAGGTCGTCACCTCCTTCCGGTACCTCCCGCCCCAGAGCACCCGCGAGGGGATGATTACCCACTATACGCTCTGGGCAAGCACAGACTGGCAAAACTGGACCAAACTCGCCTCCGGCGAATTCTCGAACATCGTCAATAACCCCATCTGGCAGACCGTCCGGTTCGATCCCGTCCATGCGAAAATGCTCCGCCTGGACGCCGACGGACTGGCGGAAGGAGAGCGGATGGCCTTCAGCGACATCGAAGTGGTGACGGAATAACGGAATCCTTGGCATAAATAACGGTCAATCATGAGAAAAGGCCTCGTGCTCTGGGCGCTGTTGCTGCCCTTTGCGGTATCGGCGCAAACCCCCGATTGGGAAAACCCGCAGGTGCTGGGTATCAACAAGTTGCCTTATCATGCGACGCTGCAGTTGCCGTCGCGGCAGAAAGACTGCCAGGAAATCGTCTCCCTGGACGGGCAATGGCTGTTCCACTGGTCGAAGGATCCGGAATCCCGCCCCGTGGGGTTCGAACGGGAAGATTACGACGTGAGCCGGTGGGACCGGATCACCGTGCCCGGCAACTGGCAGTTGCAGGGGTTCGGCAGGCCCATCTATGTGAACATGATGTACCCTTTCCACCGGGACCGTCCCCGCGTCACGGGCGAACCGGACAAGGAGTGGTATGCCTATGACCACCGCGACCCCGTGGGGTCCTATGTGACGTTTGTCGATGTCACCCGGGAGATGCTCGGCAAGAACCTAATCCTGCATTTCGGGGGCGTCCACTCGGCCTTCTATGTATGGGTGAACGGCCGACGCGTGGGCTACAGCCAGAACTCGATGTCACCGGCGGAGTTCGACGTGACCGGTTTCCTGCGTCCGGGAAAGAATAAGTTGGCGGTGGAAGTCTATCGCTGGAGCGACGGCAGTTACCTGGAGTGCCAGGACATGTGGCGCCTGAGCGGCATCTTCCGCAGCGTGGAACTGTGGGTGCGCCCGCTGGTGCACATCGCAGATTATAAGGTCCAGGCCGTTCCGGAGGCCGATTTCTCGGCGGCGCAGGTCACCGCCGACATCGCTCTCTGCAACACGGGCGGAGTGGAGGCGAAAAACCTCAGGGCCGTCCTGAAAATCGACGGAAAGACCGTTGTCGGGAAGTTGAAAAGGCTTCCCGACGGCGACACCACGGCAGTCCGGCTCACTTACCGCATCGACCGTCCCCGGCTGTGGTCGGCCGAGAAACCCAACCTCTATCCCTTCAGCGTGGAACTGGTGGACAGGCGGGGCTCCGTGGTGGAGCATTTCGACTACCATCTCGGCGTGAAGCGGGTAGAGTGTGACGGCGAGGTGTTCAAGATCAACGGGCAGCCGGTGAAACTGCGCGGGGTGAACCGCCACGACCACCATCCCCGCACGGGCCGGTATGTGGACGACGCCACCTACGAGCAGGATCTCCGCCTGATGAAGCAGGCCAACGTCAATTTCCTCCGCACCAGCCACTATCCGGACCGGGAATACCTCTACGAACTCTGCGACCGCTGGGGGATGTACGTGATGGACGAGGCGAACCAGGAAAGCCACGGCTATGGCTATGCCAACCGGGTGATGGGCGAGGACCCGGACTGGGAGAGGGCCCATGTGGACCGCGCCATCAGCCTGGTGGAGCGTGACAAGAACCATCCGAGCGTCATTTTCTGGAGCCTGGGCAATGAAGGTGGCGTCGGCCCGAACATGAAGGCCATGTACGACGCCGTGGTCGCCCGCGACTCCATCGCGCTTCCCTTCTGCGACACCGACCGCCGGTACTCGGCCATCTATGACGATGCCTATCTCTCGCCGTCCCGGCTGGCGGAACAGGCACGGAAGGTCACGGACCGCCCGTTCATCATGCGCGAGTATGCCCATGCGATGGGCAATTCCGTGGGCAATTTCCAGGAATACTGGGATGTCATCTATGCCGATCCCAGCATCGCCGGCGCGGCCGTCTGGGACTGGGTGGACCAGGGACTGGAAAAGAAAGAGAACGGCATCACGTATTGGGCCTACGGCGGAGATTTCGGGGACAAGCCCAATGACGGCGCCTTCTGTCTCAACGGCCTCATCGGCCCCGACCGGACGCCGCATCCCCATTATTACGAGGTGCAGCATGTGTATCAGCCGCTCCAGTTTGTCCGGGAGGCCGGCGGGAGGATCCGAATCATCAACCGGGACTTCTTCACGGAGCCCGAGGAATACGACATCGCCTGCGATACGGTCACCATCGACGGGGAGCGCCTGCTTACCGTCACCGCCCGCCTGAAAGAGGACAGGCCCTGGGCGGAAAAGGGTTTCGTCGTGGCCAGCGAGCAGTTCGTGCTCACGCCCTATACTTTCCCCGAGGCCGTCAAGTCCGTCTCCGCCCCTGTCGATGGGATCGTGATCGACGGAAACGCCATCACTTCGTGGAAGGTCGATGGCCGGGAAATGCTCGCGGCACCCCTCGAGCCCTATTTCTGGAAGCCCGAAAACGACAACCAGCATGCAGCCGGCTTCGAGCGCCGTACGGCCTTCTGGAAGGAGGCGACCGATGTCAAGGTGACCTATACGGCCCTGACCGACCGCTGCGTCCTGGTCGATGTGGACTATCGTCCTACCGGAACCGACAGGCCCGTCCTGCCCAAATTCGGCATGCGGATGCGGATTCCGGCGGATTTCACCGCCATCGAATACTACGGCCGCGGCCCCTGGGAGAATTATCCCGACCGCAAGCGCAGCGCCTTCCTGGGGCGGTACCGGATGCCTCTTTCCGAATACGAGACGGAATACATCCATCCCCAGGACAACGGCAACCGCTGTGACGTCCGCTGGTTCGAGATCGGGAACGGCCGGGAGACGCTCCGGATCGACGGTTGCCAGCCGCTCTGCATCCGGGCCTGGGATTATGGCGAAGAAGACCTGGCGGGTGCCGCCCATCCCCATGAAATCCGGCGGGGGCGGTTTGTCAACCTGAACATCGACCTGAACATCCACGGGGTGGGGGGCATCGACACCTGGGGGCAGCGGACCCTGCCCCAATATACCATCGACGGCAACCGGCCGTGGCATTTCGCTTTTTTCCTCCGTTGGCAGTGATGTCGTAAATTTGCACTATCTTTGCCGGACTTAAACGTAGGAAAACATGAAAGTCGGATTATTCATCGACACCTGGTATCCGATGGTGGACGGGGTGATCAAGGTCGTGGACAATTATGCCCGCCGGCTGGTTCAGTACTGCGACGTCGTGGTCTTCTGCCCCGAAACCCGGGGCTACGACAAGGAAAACGACGCCCAGACGCCGTACAAAGTGGTACGCTGCACGTCCGTTCCGCTCATCAACAGCGACTATGACATCCCCGCACCCGTCCTGGACCCGAAATTCGAGGCGCAACTCGTCCTGAGCGGCATCGACCTGGTCCATATCCATTCCCCGTTCTCGGTAAGCATCGCGGGCGTCCTGTTCGCCAAGATCCACCGGATTCCCGTGGTCGCCACCCTGCACTCGCAGTACAGGCAGGATTTCGAGAAGCCGCTGCGGTTCAAGCCGGCGGTGAACGTGGCGATGAGCGCCATCATGCGGGTGTTCAACGCTTGCGACGAATGCTGGGCCGTGAACGGCGGCATCCAGGACCTGTATGTCCACGAATATGGTCTCACCGCCCCTTGCAAGGTGCGGCTCAACGCGACTGACCACAAGCCGGTGGCCGATCCTGAGGAGGCGGCCCGGACCGTCAATGAGACCTATGGCATTCCCGCCGACGCCACGGTGTTCCTCTTCGTGGGCCGGATCAACTTCATCAAGAACATCGACTTCACCGTCCGCGCGCTTGCAAAGGCCAAGGCATTGGGCTTGAAGAACTTCCGGATGCTGTTCGCCGGCAAGGGGCAGGATGAGGACAAACTCGCCGCCCTGGTGGAGGAACAGGGGCTCACCGAAGAAGTCGTGATGTGCGGTCTGATTTCCGGCAGGGAAATGCTGGAGAACCTCTACTCCCGGGCGAAACTCTTCCTGTTCCCCTCCCTGTACGACGCGAACTCCCTGGTGCAGATCGAGGCGGCCTGCCAGGGGACGCCCACCATTTTCCTGGAAGGCGCCCGCACGGCCGCGACCGTGACGCCCGATGTCAACGGTTTCGTCTGCCCGCAGGACGAGGATGCCTATGCCCGGATGATCCTGGACATCCTGGCCGATCCCGAACGGTATGGGCGCGTCTCCGCCGCCGCCCGCCGCGACCTCTACCTCAACTGGGACGACGTCGTCCGCGACGTCTATGCGGACTACTGCCGGTTCGTCCAGGCGAAGAAGTAACGAACCCCCGGTGACCGTCCGGTAATCGGAGAGTTTTCCGTATATTTGGGAAACCGAACAGAATACCGGAATGAAAGCCAAGATCGTATTGCTTGCCGCCGCACTGGCGGCGATCCTTTCCGCGGGGAACGCCTCCGCGCAGACCTCCTTCGGAAAGAGTTCCTTGTTCAACGACGGATGGACCTTCATCCTGGGTGATGTGGAAGGCGCTTCCGCCGGGACGTTCGACGATTCCCGCTGGACGCGCGTCCAACTGCCCCACGACTGGTCCGTAAAGGGGACGCTGTCACCCGCCAATGCCTCCTGCACCGGCTATCTGCCCGCCGGCATCGGCTGGTACCGCAAGCATTTCAGCGGCCCTCGTCTTCCGGAGGGAAAGGTATATGTCTATTTCGAAGGCGTGTACAACCGGTCTTCCGTGTATCTGAACGGCCATCTGCTGGGAGAACGACCCAGCGGGTACGCGTCTTTCCTGTATGATCTGACTCCATACCTGGACCGTTCCGGGGACAATGTCCTGGCCGTCCGCGTGGACCATTCCCGGAAGGCGGATTCCCGTTTCTACACGGGCTCGGGCATCTATCGGAATGTGTGGCTGGTCTCTGCCGGGGAGACGCATTTCGCCCTGTGGGGCGTCGGTTACGCCACCCGCAGCGCGACGGCGAAACAGGCGGTGGTGGCCGTGGACTCCCAGGTGGAGGGGCCGCTCCCCGCTTCGGCCAAACTGGCCCTGACCCTCAGGGACGCAGCCGGCAAGGTCGTTTCCAAGGCGAATGTCCGGGCGGCGGCGAAGCAGGTCGTGGACCTGAAAGTCCCGGCGCCCCACCGTTGGGACCTGGACGACCCCTATCTCTATACGCTCGAGGCGGTCTTGAGCGCCGGAAAGGAGGAACTGGACCGGACCGAGGTGAAAGTCGGTATCCGGACCCTTTCCTTCGATGCCGATACGGGTTTCGCCCTCAACGGCATCAACCGCAAGGTCAAGGGCGTGTGCCTTCACCACGACGCCGGCGTGCTCGGTGCCGTGGTTCCGGAAGAAGTCTGGGAAAGAAGGCTTCTGAACCTCAAGGCTATCGGGGCCAATGCCGTACGGACGGCCCATAATCCGCAGACCCCGGTGTTTTACGACCTCTGCGACCGGCTCGGCCTCCTGGTGATGGACGAGGCGTTCGACGAGTGGGAGTTCAACAAGAAGAAATGGGTGGAGGGCTGGAATATCGGTACGCCCGCGATGGAAGGGACGGCCGATTTCTTCAACGAATGGGGAGAACGGGATGTCACGGACATGGTGCGCCGCGACCGGAATCATCCGTCCATCTTCCTGTGGAGCATCGGGAACGAGGTGGATTATCCCAACGACCCGTATTCCCACCCGATCCTGGATGGCGGCAATCTCGAATTCAATCAGCCCACGTCCGGCGGCTACAAGCCCGACGCGCCCGATGCGATGCGGATCGGGGAGATCGCCGGAAGGCTGGCCGCCCGCGTCCGCGCGGCGGATCCGTCCCGTCCCGTGACAGGGGCCCTGGCCGGCGTCGCGATGTCCAACCAGACCGCCTATCCCGACGTGGTGGATGTCGTGGGCTACAACTATTCCGAGAGCCGCTATGCCAAGGACCATGCGACCTATCCCGACCGGATTCTCTACGGCTCCGAGAACGGAATGGGCTATGACGCCTGGAAGGCCGCCCGCGACAACGAGTTCATTTTCGGACAGTTCGTCTGGACCGGCATCGATTACCTGGGCGAATCCAATGCCTGGCCTTCGCGCGGCTTCTACAGCGGCCTGCTGGACCTCGCGGGCAACGTCAAGCCCCGTGGACGGATGCGCGCCGCGATGTGGTGCGAGGAGCCGGTGTGCTACATCGGCACGTATCCCAAACCGCAGCCGCGCCCGGGCAGCCGCTGGCCGATGGGGGACAGCAGCGACGCGTGGGATACCTGGAACTATGAGGACGGCCAACTTATCCGCGTGGTCTGCTATACGAACGCCGCGCAGGCCCGGCTGCTCCTGGATGGCCGGGAAGTGGGCGCGATGACCCCGTTCAACGACGCGACCGGTATCATCGGCTGGGATGTCCCTTACAAGGCCGGTGTGCTGAAGGCGGAGGGCTATGATGCCGACGGCAGGAAGGTGTCGGAATATGCGATCCAAACGGCCCTTCGTCCCGCTGCCTTGCACGCCGCGGCGGACCGGAGCGACCTGGATGCCGGCGGCGTGGTCCAGATAGCCGTGGAAGTGGTGGACGACAACGGCTGCCTTGTCCCGCTCGGGGACAGCCGGATTACCTGTACGGTGGAGGGGCCTGCCCGGTTGCTGGGGCTGGAGTCGGCGGACAATACGGATATGGGCGACTGGACCGACAATGTGCAGCGGGCCTACCGCGGCCGCCTGCTGGCCTATGTCCGGACCGGAGAGAATCCCGGCCGGATCAAGGTCCGTTTCTCTGCTCCGTACCTGAAGGGGGCCGAAGTGGAGATAACGACCCACAAGTAAGTCCAGGGGGGCGTTTGCCTTCCGGACGAAGAGCGGCAAACTGAAGGTGCCGGGGCGGTATTACCCCTAGTCGAAACTCTCCAGTTGTACGCCGGGAATGGAGGAGAGGGAGGAGAGCAGGTTCACGCCGTACTCCTTCTTGGGGACGTGCAGGGTGACTTCGACCTTGTAGCCGCCATCCTGTTTGGAGAGGGAGTAGTCCTTGACGCGACGGCCCATGCTGGTGAGGGCGTCCTTGATCGCTTCCTGGTCGGGTGAGGAGAACACGGCGTTGACTTCCTTGTCCCCCAACTTGATGCTGTAGAAGTTCAGGGCTTCCAGGCATACGAGCACGAGGACGGTGCAGATGCCGCTCAGCGCGTACATGCCGCAGCCCACGGCCAGACCCAGCGAGCCGGTCACCCACAGACCGGCGGCCGTGGTGAGGCCGGACACGTGGTTCTTGGTCTTCATGATGATACCGCCACCCAGGAAACCCAGGCCGCCCACGACGCCGGCTGCGACACGGGCCGCATCGAACCGGGGTGCTCCGGCGAAGCCGAACTGCGAAACGATCATGAACAGTGCGGAGCCCAGCGCGACGAGCACGTGTGTCCGCATGCCGGCGCCCTTGGCGCGGAGTTCCCGTTCGTAGCCGATGATTGCGCCCACGAGGACAGCCGCGAGTACGCGGATGGACAAATCAAGCAAAGGAGACATAGTTGATTGTTTTAGTTGAGTTCCATGGACAAAGATACTCTTTTTTTGTCCGAATGTTTATCTTTGTGCTATGAAATCGTTCATCCCTGCCTTTGTCGCGCTGTTTTTCGGCGCGATTGTGCTCCGGGCCCAGCCCGCCGTCGAACTGTATCTCACGGAGGAGGAACTTCCGGACCTGGTGCAATGCCTTCCGGCGCCGCCCGACACGATCGGCGAAGCGTTCACGCATGACATCATGCGGTACATGTGGGGCAAGACGCAGCGGTTGGACCCCGAACGGCTCGCCGTAGCCAAACTGGATGCCGTCTGGGACCTGGATACCCTTCGGACCATCTACAGCGAGCCCTTCGGCCTGGAGATTTCCGCGGAAAAGACGCCGGAGATATACCGCGCCTTCGTCAACGGGGTGTCCACCATCGAGCAGATCCGCTTCCGGCCGAAGGCCCATTACTTCCGGATGCGCCCCTACGCCCGCTTCCATGAGGATTCCATCTTCCCCCAGGACGACGCCTGGCTGGCCACGGAAGGGTCGTATCCTTCCGGTCATACGATCCGGGCCTGGAGCGCCGCGCTGGTGCTGTCGGAGATCAATCCGGCTGCTGCGGAGGCCCTCTTCGCCCGCGCGTTCGTCTCCGGCGAGAGCCGCGTCATCGCAGGCTGCCACTGGCAGAGCGACGTGGACGCCAGCGCCACGGCCGCCTGCATCGGCTATGCGCGCCTGCAGACCAGCCTCCGCTACCGGGTCCAGATCGCCCTCGCCCGGGAGGAATTCCGCCGCCTGACCGCGGCCGGACAATAATCTTTTTCCTTAGACAAACTGGACAAACAACACCGATATGAACATGAAAAAACTCCTTGCCATCGCGGCGGCGCTTGTGACCGCCGGCGTCCTCTGCCTTGCGCAGACCGAGAAGAGTCAGGTCATCGAAAACGGCGGTACGGGCCCCTGGAAGTCCGTCGCCGTCGCGGATGCCAGCCTTCCTACCCACACCATCTATCGCCCGGAGAACCTGAAGGCGTATGTCGAGGAATGCGGGAAGATACCCGTCCTCCTGTATGCCAACGGCGCCTGTGCGAACAACAACCTGGAGATGAGCCGCCTGCTGAGCGAGGTCGCCTCCTGGGGGTATCTCGTCCTGGCCATCGGCCCTTACCAGGACATGCCGGACGAGGCTTTCTATGCCCAGTGGAAGGGTGTCGTACGGGGCTGGTATCCCGAGACGAAGGAAGTGGCCGTCATGGGCAACGGTGAGCGCCTGACGCCTTATACGGAGGGAGAACTCGCCGCCCGGGCCGCTGAGCAGGAAGCGGTGCGGAAGGCCGCCGAGGCCGCCGCGAAGAAGAACAAGGGTAAGAAGGCCGCACCCGCGCCGGCTCCGTTCCGCACCTATGCCCGCCAGTTGCTGGAGGCGATGGACTGGATCACCGACCAGTGTGCCGATGCCGGGAGCGAGTACTATCACCTGGTCGATCTGGACCAGGTCGCCGCGATGGGACAGTCCTGCGGCGGCGCCCAGGTGCTCGCGGTGGCCCATGACCCCCGTATCAAGACCTGCCTGATCTTCAACTCCGGCATCGGCGAGATGTCGATGAGCGGCGCCTCCAAGGAATCCCTCGCGAACCTCCACCAGCCGATGCTGTACCTGAACGGCGGTTCGGCCGACGTCGCCTGCGAGAATGCGAACGGGGATTACAAGCGGATCAAGGACCTCCCGGTCGTCAAGATTTCCACCATCGACGGCCATCACGGCACCTATTACGAGAAGCACGCCGGCGCCTATGCCGTCGCCTGCCGCCTCTGGCTCAACTGGCAACTCAAGGGAATCCTCGGCGACTCCGCCCTGTTCCTGAACGACGAGTACGGCAAACTCATGCACCCCGACTGGATTTTCGACCGGAAGAACTGGTAGGGTGACGTTCCGTCAAAGGGTATTGTGTTCCTTGAACATCTCCGAAGGCGTGGCGTTGAATTCCTTGGTGAAACAGCGGGTGAAATACTTCGGGTCGTTGAAACCGACCTCGTAGGCGATTTCGGAGATGTTCATGTCCTTGTTGGTGCCGTTGCAGATCATTTCCTTCGCGACGTTCAGGCGGTAGGTCCGGATGAACTGCGCGATGGACAGGCCGAGCGCCTTCTGGATCTTGTCGTTCAGCATGCTGCGGCTCATGCCTATCTCGTCGGCCAGCGAATGGACGTCGAGTTCCGGGTCCTTGTATTTCTTCTGGATGGCTCCCAGGAGCGTCTCGGAGAAATCCGTGTCCGTCTTTGACAAGGTGCTGGACAGCAGGGTGTTGTGACTGGCGATCATCTCGTTCTGCTTCTGCAGGAGCGCGTTCTGCTCCGCGAGTTCGTCCGCCCTTTTCTCCAGTTCCTTCTTCTGGTCGTTCAGGATTTTGGTCTGCCGGTCCACTTCCTGCTGCAGCAGGTCCTTTTTCCGGTTGACGGATCTGGTATACCAGACCGCGCCCCCGTAGGCGGCCAGGCCGAAGAGCAGCAGGACCAGGAGGCGGAACCACCACCTTTTGTACAGGACAGGGGTGACTTCCATGGTCTTTTCATCCTGGGAAAGGACATTGCCCTTCCCATCGACGGCGCGTATCTGGATCCGGTACCGCCCGCCCGGGATGTGCCCGAATTTGACATGGGTGTCGTTCTCGAAGACGGGGGACCACGCCCTGTCCATCGGCAGGATCCGGCTTTCGTACCGGATGTCCGACTCCCTTCCGTAGGACAGGTCCGAGAATTTCAGCGTGAAATCCATGTCCCGCTCTTCCTTGCCGATGGTGTCGGAGAGCGACAGGTTGTGGAAGGTTCCCTTCGAATAGTACCCGGAGATGACGACTTCGGGTTTGTTCCCGGATTCGCTTTGGACGTAACTGGACCGCAGGAGGCTGAGGCCTTCTTTCTGGCCCAGATAGATGGTCCCGTTCCCTCCCTTCAGGGAACTGTTCTCGCAGAACGCCATCGACTTGAGCCCGTCCTTCAGGCTGTAACTCGTGATTTCCCCGACCTGCGTGTCCAGGCGGGAGAGTCCGTTCTCCGTCGAGATCCACAGATAGATGCCGTCCAGCAGCAGGCTTTGGACTTGGTTGTCCGCCAGCCCGTCTTCCTCCGAATAGACCTTGATGTCCGGATTGCCGGACAGGCAGTCGTCCACCCTGTACAGGCCAAACCCGTAGGTCCCCGCCCAGAGGGTGTCTCCGTCCGGCAAAAGCGACATGCTGTAGGGAAATCCCGCAAGCGTCCTGGATTCCAACGTGTTCAGGTCGATGATGCTCAGTCCCTCCATGCTGCTCACCCATAGATGGTCCGATGCAATGCAAAGTCCCAGGCAGGAGGACGTCTTTCCGGGATACCGGGTATAGGTGGAGTGGACGATATCATAATAGTACAGCCCGTTGCGGGCGGCGATCCAGATATAGTCGTTGATGGGGTCGTATTTCATCCCGATGATGACGTCGATGCTTCGGGCCGTTTCCGATGTGTGCCCTTCCGGGGTGCGGATGACCTCGGAGCCGGACAGCCCCATATAGTTCAGGTGTCCGGTCACGGAACCGAACCAGATCCGGCCATGCCCGTCCTCGCAGATGGCCGTGACCGCATTGTCGGAGAGAGCGGAGTTGTTCGTGTTGTAGTTCCGGAACATCAGGTCCCCGACCTGGCGGCATACGCCGTATCCGGTGGTCGCCAGCCACAGGACATCCCTGCTGTCGAGATACATCGCCCGGACCGGAGTCGAAGGAATGGGGGAGGAAGTGCACTCGATGCGGGAGAGATTGATGATCTGGAGCGGCTTTTTCTGGATGATGGCCAGTCCTTCCGCTTCGAGCCCCACCCAGATCTGCCGGTTCCGGGTGATGACGCTCCGCACCATCTCTCCCGGGAGGAGGGAGTTCCCGTAATCATTCGGCCGGAATCCGTAGGTGTCGAACGAATGGCCGGCGGAATCGTAGAGGCTCACCCCGCCGAGCGTCCCGACGACGACCTCGCCTTCCGGAGAGAAGCACAGTCCGGTGATTTCGTCGTTCGGGAGCGAATGGCGGTCCGATTCGGAATGGAGATAGGTGGCATACTTTCCCGAGGCGACGTTCACCCGGTACAGGCCCCGCAGCGTCCCGATCCACACTTCGTTCCCCGAGCGCAGGTAGGCGGTCGCCTTGTTGTCGTCCCCGATGTCGAGTCCCGGCAGGATTCCGGACATGGACAGTCCCCGGTCCTCGATGTGCCGGACCTTGAAGAAGTGCCCTCCCTGGGATATCCACGCGGATCCGTCCCCGTCCACGTCGCTGATGCCGGACATGAGGTTGGCGTTGGAGACTTTGCATTGCAGGGAGTCCACGAGGACGCGGTTTCCGTCGTCGGCGAAAGACACCCGGTACAGCCAGTCATCCGAGGAGAACCAAAGGCAACCCTTGTCGTCTTTGGTCACGTCCCCCGGGGAATGCGCGTGGAGCCAGCCCCGGGACATCCCGGGAAGTTCCTCCACGAAGGAATGGTACTTCAGGTCCAGGATATTCATGCCGCCGGCATTGGGGATCCACAGTCTCCCGTAAGCGTCCTCGCAGCACTGGTTGACAAAGTCGCTGATGAACGCCGGATCCGTCTTGGCCGAGAACCGGATGAAGGAATCCCCGTCGTATCGGACAAGCCCTCCTCCGAAGGTGCTGATCCACGCGTATCCCCTGCTGTCGAAGTAAACCGCGTTGATATCCTGGTCCGGGAGGCCGTTCTCCCGGGACAGCCGGTTGATGACGATGTAGTCTTCCGCGTCCGTCTGGGCGCAGAGCCTTCCGGGGAGCAGGGTCAGGCAGGTAAAAACTGCCAAAATAAAATCCACCCTCTTCAATATTTTGTCCACCATATCGTAAAAATTGTCCACAAATCTCCCTGCAAAGATGATTAATTTTGCAAAAAAGAGCAAGACCAACAACCAAGCACTTCTAATAATCTTCAAGTTTATGAAAGTCTTCAACACTATTCGCTGCCTTTTTCTTACAGTGATGTTGACACTTTCTGCGACGATTGCATTCGCCCAGAACGTTACTGTAAGGGGAAAAGTCACTGATTCGAGTGGCGAACCGGTCATCGGAGCCACGGTCATGCTCAGCAGTAACCAGTCTGTTGGCACACAGACGGACCTGGGTGGAAATTATTCCATCAGCGTTCCGTCCTCCTCTTCCCTCATTTTCTCCTGCGTCGGCTATGCGACCCAGACGATTGCGGTCGGCGGCCGTTCCGTCGTGGACGTCGTGCTGTCCGAGGACACGGAATTCCTCGAGGAGACCGTCGTCATCGGTTACGGCGTGCAGAAGAAAAGCGATGTCACCGGTGCCATCGCATCGGTCAAGGAGTCTGACCTGGAGAACCGCACGTCGACCGATGTCGCCCAGGCGATCCAGGGTAAGGCGGCCGGCGTCCAGATCGTGAACGCGTCCGGTGCCCCGGGTGCCGCGTCCGCCATCCAGATCCGCGGCTATTCCTCCAACTCCAAGACCTCCCCGCTCATGATCGTGGACGGTCTCAAGGTGAACGACATCAGTTATCTGGATCCGGAGACCATCGCCTCCATCGAGATCCTGAAGGATGCCGCCTCCGCCGCCATTTACGGTGTCGAGGCCGGTAACGGTGTCGTGCTTGTCACGACGAAGTCGGGCCAGAAAGGGACCGGCCGCGTCTTCTACAATTTCCAGCAGTCCATCCAGAATGTCGCCCATCTGCCTGAAATGATGAACGCGAAGGAGTACATGGACTACATGGTGCTTGCCGGCGCAGCCACGCAGGACGGTTTCGACTACGACGGCAGGACGGACACGAAGTGGACGGACTACATGCTTGAGACCGGCCATCAGCAGCGCCACACCGTGGGCGTGGAAGGCGGTAACGACCGGGCCAAGTTCTACACCTCCCTGTCTTATACAGATAATAATGGTATCGTCAAGGGCGACAAGGATATCTTCCGTCGCCTGGTCGGCCAGATCAATGCCGAATACAAGGTCAAGGACTGGCTGACCGTGGGCGTGAACACCACGATCGACCGGAGCGTGCGCCGGGCGGTTTCCGAGAGTTCTTCCATCTCCGAGTCCGTCATGGGTGCCATGTTCGTCCACGATCCTACCACCCCGTACGTCTATGACGACAATGCCATCCCCGCCCGCGTACGGAGCATGATCAACGACAGGATTCCCCGCGATCCCGACGGCCATGTCTATGGCATTTCCGCTTTCAACGAGACAAGTTACATGTGGCACCCGCAGGCCATCCTGGACCGCCAGGACACCGAGACGCAGAGTTTCCGCACACGGGGTACCGCCTATGCGAACCTGATGCCGCTTCCGGGACTGGTCATCACCTCCCGCTTCGGCTTCCAGGGTGGCTACAGCCACACCAATACCTACAACCACGAGGTTTACATCAGTTCGAAGACCAACCAGGCGATGTCCATCTCGGGTTCGACGAACGACCGCCTGTATTATCAGTGGGAGAATTTCGCCAACTACAACAAGTCGTTCGGCAAGCACGATGTAACGGTGATGGCGGGTATGTCCTACCAGCAGACCAACACGGACAATCTCCGCGGCACCGCCTACATCCTCTCCAGCGACGACCCTAATTTCCGCTACCTCGACAACGCCGTGAATAACGCGAACATGTCGGTCGGCGGACAGCCGGAGGTCCGGGCCAACATGTCCTACTTCGGCCGTCTCGGCTGGTCCTATGCGAACAAGTACTTCGTCCAGGCCAACTTCCGTGCCGATGCCTACGACAGTTCCAAACTGGACAAGAATCACCGTTGGGGTTACTTCCCGTCCGTCTCCGCCGGTTGGACCGTCAGCAACGAACCCTTCATGGAGGGTGTCAAGCAGGCGCTCGCCCTCTCCTTCCTCAAACTCCGCGCTTCCTGGGGTGTGAACGGTAATGTCAATGCCCTGGGTGCGTATCAGTACGCCTCCTCCCTGGAAACCAATAAGAACTATGGTTACAACCTGAACGGTACGTTCGTGGTGGGCGTGCGTCCTTCCAAGGTCCTGCCGAACCCGAACATCAAATGGGAAACCTCCCGTCAGGTGGACGTGGGTATGGACCTGCGCATGCTCAACGAGCGGCTGACCTTCTCCGTGGACTGGTACAACAAGAATACGCACGACTTGCTCACCAGCACGACGGCTCCGGCCAACACGGGCGCTGAGACGGTCTATGTCAACGCCGGTCTCGTGAACAACCACGGTACCGAGTTCGAACTGGGCTGGAAAGACACCATCGGGGATTTCAACTACGGCATCAGCGGAAACCTCTCCACGGTCCACAACAAGGTCGTGAAGGGCACTTCCAAGGACCGCGTCCCGGGCCAGAAGATCTGGAGTTCCTATGACGTGACCTACTTCGAGGAAGGCTACCCGCTCTGGTACCTGCGCACCTTCATCGTGGACCATGTCAACCCGCAGACCGGCGAAGCCGTGTACAAGAACTTCGACGACGACCCGGCCATCACCCCGAATGACCGCGACTTTGCCGGCAGCGGCATCCCTGATTTCACGTACGGCCTTACGCTCAACCTGGGCTGGAGGGGATTCGACCTGCTGGTGCTGGGCGCCGGTTCCCAGGGCGCCGAACTGCTCTACGCGGTGACCCGTGCCGATGCGCTGCAGCAGAATACGCTCAAGATTTTCCTGACGGATGCCTGGCAGAATGCCTCCTCCACCGGTTA
The DNA here is from genome assembly GCA_017530725.1 of Bacteroidales bacterium. Classification (GTDB taxonomy): domain Bacteria; phylum Bacteroidota; class Bacteroidia; order Bacteroidales; family UBA932; genus Cryptobacteroides. The sequence continues at coordinate 1,104 of JAFXMA010000084.1, read as the reverse complement.
CAAATATCCGAAGCCTGACAGCAGCGACAAGTTCTACCGTTGTTCCGACATGCGTGTCTATGACGCATCCTTCTTCAAGATCAAGCAGATCCAGTTGGGATACACCCTGCCGCGCAAACTCGTCAAGAAGATTGCGATGAGTTCCCTCCGCGCCTATGTCTCCCTGGATGACTGGTTCACGTTCACGAAGTATCCGGGCCTCGATCCGGAGACCAGCCATGTCGGCTCCTCCGCATCCGGTCTGGGCGTCGACTACGGTTCTTACCCGATTTCCAAGAAACTGGTCTTTGGTGTCAATGTTTCCTTCTAATACTGTACAGTCATGAAAAGAATATATACAGCCCTTTCGATTGCTGCGCTTGTCCTGGCGGCCGGCTCCTGTGAGAAGAATCTCGATATTCCCCAGAAGAGCGTCCTGTCCACCGAGGATTACTACACGAACGCCACCGCGGAAGATGCGGAGGCCCTGATCGGCAGCGTTTACCATCTGTACTGGGGCGGCCGTGACGTGACCTGCGTCAACGGCATCGAAAAGATCCTCTTCCTGAATTGTCTCGACGACGACCATTATCCGGGCGGCAGTTCCTTCTCGGATGCCACGAACCAGTACCAGGAGGCCGGTATTTACAACGTCACCTCCGCCGACTTCGCCCCGAAGATCGTCTATAAGGGTGTTTACAGCGTCATGTACCATTGCAACCTGATTCTGGAGAAGATCCCGGAGACCAGCGACCCCCGCATCAACCGGGTCAAGGCGGAGGCCAACTTCCTCCGTGCGCTGGCGATGTTCGACGCGGTCCGCTGGTGGGGCACCCCGCCGCTTCCCGACCACCTGCTCTCGCAGGATGAATACAACCAGCCCAACAACCCGACCGAGGACTCCATCAAGTGGATCCTCGCCCAGATGAAAGACGCGGCGGACAAACTGCCTGCCATCGGCGGAAAGGGTCAGCAGGAGGCCTTCGGTGGCCGTATCTCCAAGCATGCGGCGCTTGCCTATCGCGGCAAGGTGGGCCTCTGGTACGGACAGAAGTTCAACGATAAGGAAGTGCTGGCCGAGGCGGTCAAGGATCTCAAGACCGTGATCGACTCCAACCTCTACGG
>JAFXMA010000011.1 GCA_017530725.1 Bacteroidales bacterium | reverse complement strand
CTTTGAAATAACATGAGCCTTGTATAAAAGATGCCGTGACATCTTTTATACAAGGCTGCATTCGTACTGGAAAGGGCTACGGCAACTGCTCGAGTCCGAGGTCCTTGAAGGTACGCGGGGCGGGGATGCCCGGGAGGGGCTTGCGGTCCTTGATCTGCTCGAGGGCCACCTCGATGGCCTTGAGGAGTTGCTGGTCCTCGCCGGCGTACTCGCGGATGGGATCGTTGTCCAGGAGGATGTCCGGGTCCACGCCGTGGTTCTCCACGATCCACTGTCCGGTCTTCGCGTCGTAGTTGGTGAAGAACGGGACGCGGACGTCAGTGCCGTCCATGTACGGGAGGGAACCGCTGATGCCCACGATGCCGCCCCAGGTGCGCGTGCCGATGACGGTGCCCAGGTCGTTGGCCTTGAAACTCCACGGGAACAGGTCGCCGTCGGAGGCGGAGTACTTGTTGATCAGGAGCACCTTGGGACCGGTGTGCGTGCCCTCGGGAACCGTGCCGGTGAGGGTGGAGCCGCGGCGCATCGTCATGCGGTACACCTCGCGCTGGAGGCGCTCGATGATCATCGGGGAGATGTTGCCGCCGCCGTTCTCGCGGTCGTCGATGATGAGGGCTTCCTTGTCCAGTTGCGGGTAGTAGTACCGGGCCCACTCGTTGAGGCCTTCGGCGCCCATGTCAGGGATGTAGATGTAGCCCACCTTGCCGCCGGACTTCTCTTCCACGGTCTTGATGTTCTTCAGGATCCACTCGTAGTGGTAGAGGGGATATTCGTCGGCGATGGGCTTGACGACCACCTTCTTGCCGCCGACCGTGAGTTCCGTGAGGACATCGGCCTTGCCCACGAGGAGTTTGTACACGTTGTCCACGTCTTTGAGGGAAACGCCGTCGATGGCGGTGATCACATCACCTTCCTTCACCCCGAGACCCGGCTCCTGGAGCGGGGAACGGAGTTCAGGCCGGTAAGTCGCGCCCTGGAGGATGCGGTCGATGCGGAAGCCGTCCTTCACCTTGGAGAGTTCGGCGCCCAGGAGACCCATCGGGATGCGGACCGGCTTGGGATAGTCGGCCGGAGCGGTGACGTAGGCGTGACCGCTCGCCACCTCGGAGATCATCTCGCCGATGACGTAGTTCATGTCCAGCCGGGTCTTCGCGTAGGGGACCAGGACCTCGTATTTGGCCTTCACGGCCTTCCAGTCGCGTCCGTGCATGTTCTCCAGGTAGTAACCGTCGCGGAAGGCGCGCCAGACCTCGTCATAGAGTTGCGGCCATTCCTGGCTGTAGTCGATCGTGGCCACTAGGCCGTCCAGGGACACTTTGTCCTTCAGGGCGACCTTCGGGCCGGGGGCGGCTACGAACAGGTCGCGGCCCCGCATGAAGATAGCCTTCCTGTCACCGCGGCGCACCGTCATGCGGGCATCCGTGCATTCGTCATCCTTGCCCGTGGCAAAATCGAACACGCGCGTGCCGCGCATGCCGCTGTACCACAGTTTGGAGCCGTCGCTGTAGAAGCCCCGGCCGTTGATAGGGAGTTTGATGACGCGGTCCAGGATGCCGTCCGGGTCGATCTTCACGGCCTTCGGGCCGGCGGGCTTATCGGCGGGCTTCGCCTGCGCGGGCTTGCCGCCCTTGGCCGGCTCCGCCTTCGGGGCCTCCGGCGCATCGGCCTCGACCTTCACCTCGGGATCCTTGGCGATGAGCGGGGACGGGGTGTCCTTGGCAAGCATGGCCATGTACACGCCCGACATGTTCGTGTAGGCGTAGTTCCATTCGATGCTGCTGTACTGCGGGCTCAGGTCGCGGTCGGAGGTGTAGATCAGATACTTGCCGTCGGTGCTGAATGTCGGGCTTCCGCTGTTGTACCAGCGCTCGGTGACCGGGTATTCCTTCCCTTCGGCCAGGTTGTACAGATAGATGATGCTCATCTCGTTCTTGGCGGGACGGGTGTAGGTGATCCACTTGCTGTCGGGGGAGTACTCGACGCCGCGGAATTCGGCCTCGGGGTTCTCCATCACCGTACGGCGGGTCTTCGCGAAGGGATCGACTTCCACCAGGCGGTTCTTGCGGTCGCCATAGAGGAGGTGCTTGCTGTCCGGGCTCCACTGGATGGAGCGGATGTAGGTGTCGGTGTCCTTGGTCACCTGGACCGGGTCGCCGCCCTTCACCGCGTCATAGAGGTAGATCTCGGTCTCGCCGGTGGCGTCGCCGATCCAGGCGATCCACTTGCCGTCCGGGCTCCAGGAGGCGCTGCGGTCGTTGGAACCGGGCGTACGGCTGATGTTGCGGGTGACGCCGGCCTCCACGGGTACGTCGAAGACTTCGCCGCGGGCGGTCACGACCAGGCGGGAGCCGTCCGGGGCCAGGCTCATGCCGGTGCGCTTGTCGGCCACGGACTTGCGCTCCGTGCGGCCGTACACATCGTCAGAAGCGAGCGTAACGGTGATCTTCGTGGCCTGACGGGTCTTCGGGTCTAGCCTGTACAGCCAGCCGCCGTTCTCGAAGACGATGGTCTTGCCGTCCGTGGACGGGAACTTCACGTCGAACTCCTTGAAGTCGGTGACCTTCTCGGTCTTCTTCGTCTTGGTATTGTACACGAAGAGGTTCATGATCATGTCGCGGTCGGAGGCGAAGAAGATCTCGTCGCCGATCCACATCGGGAAGATGTCCTGCGCGACGTTGTCGGTGACGTTCTCCACCGTGCCGGCCTTCGGGTCGTAGATCCACACGTCGTCCGCCATGCCGCCCCGGTAGTACTTCCAGGTGCGGAATTCGCGCATCACACGGTTGTAGGCCAGTTTCTTCCCGTCCGGGGAATAGGAGCAGAAGCCGCCTTCCGGAAGCGGAATCTCGGCGGGCATCCCGCCCTCGGGACCGACGGTCCACAGTTTTCCGGGAAATCCGTCGCCGATGCGGTTGCGGTACACGATCTTCTTCCCGTCGGGAGACCAGCCCATCACGATGTTGTTCGGGCCCATGCGGTCGCCCAGGTCGTCGCGGCCGTTGGTGGCGGTGTAGGTGAGCCGGACCGGCTCGCCGCCCTTGGACGGGATCAGGTACACCTCGCGGTTGCCGTCATACTCGCCCGTGAAGGCGATGCACTTTCCGTCCGGGGAGAACCGGGCGAACATCTCATAGCCGATGTGCGAGGTAAGCCGCCGGGCCTCGCCGCCCTGGATGGGCACGGTCCACAGGTCGCCGGCATAGGAGAAGGCGACCTCGGTGCCGTTCGTGGCGGGGAAACGCAGCAGGCGGGCCTCATCGGCCCGTGCGGAAACGCCGGCTGCAAGGGCTGCAGTCAGCGCCAGGATGGTAAAAGCATGCTTCATATCAAGTGATTATGGTATTCTTTTACAAACATACGAAAAAAACGGGACTTTATGCCACCCTTTCCTGTCATTCTGAGGAGGCCGGAGACCGGCGGAAGGATCTAATCGCACCGGATATCCTCGACCTTTCCCCGCTTGCGCTGGATGCCCGCCATGTCGATGGTCCCGTTCAGGAAGGGGGCCGGGTCCGTGCGGGTGTCGCTCCGGATCTTTCCCGTCACGGGGTCGGCTCCGAAGGCCGCCATCAGGTCCAGGTGCTTGTTGGGGACGTCGGTGTCGTCGAACGCGTTCCCGGTCCTGCCGGTGTAGCCGATCAGGTCGCCGGCGAAGACGCGGTCGCCCCGGGCGAAGGGCTTTCCGGTCCGGGGGTTCACCGCGACCGGCGTCCCGTATTGCAGGTGCGAGTACTGCAGATAGACCTTGCGGTCGAGGCCCTTCACGTCGTTCTCGGTGACGATGACGTTTCCGAAGGACTTCTCCTCGTAGCGGTCGGGGTGTTCCGTTTCGGTCCGGACGATGACGCCGGAGTACATGGAATAGACCGGCGTTCCCACCTTCGCTTCCAGGTCGATGCCCCAGTGGTACCGCGGTGTCCCGTCCTCGTAGTACCCCCGGACAGCCATGAAAGTACCATTGACATAACTGCCGCTGCCGGTGGCGGCGACATTCATCCGCTTGAGCGGATTGACGACTTCGCGCTCCCGGTCGATGCACGGGCCGGCGTCCTCGAACCAGGCCGTGGAAACCAGGTCCTGTGTGACCTTGCAGGCGAAATAGGCCTGTTTCCGGCCGGCGAAGGAACCGGTCCACCGGCCTAAGGATGGGGCCTTGAAAGCACTCTTGGGAAGGCAGCCCACGGCGGCCCAACTGCCGGAAACGTAGGTCCCGGAGCCTTCGATGTCGATGATCTCGGGCATGTTGGTCGTGATGCTCACCGTGTACTGCGGATGGGGCGTCAGGGAGATGCCCGGACCGTCGCCAAAGCCCTTCTCAAGGAGGCAGACGGCGCTTTCCAGCACCCATTTGTCCGGATCTCCGCCTGCGCGGGTATCCGACTCTTTCCGGTATAGTTTGAGGTAGCGGAGCCCTTCGCCGCCTTCACCCGGGATGTCGCCCCGATGCAGGAGGACGGCTTCCCGGACGAGCCCACCCCGGTAGGTCTCCACCCGGAAGACCTTCCCTTCGGGCGTGGACAGAAGGACGACGCCCGTGAAACCGGGCATGTCCAGGTAGTCGAAATCCGGGTGGTTTCGGAAATACTGCGCCTCGGCGACCATCGTGGCGACGTACCGGTACCGGACATCGTCCTGGACCGTTTCCAGGTAGAATTTCCGGATGGCGGTGGCGGCGTCGATTTCGGGCTCGAGGCAATCTCCCCATTCGGCGAGCGCCGGATCCGCGTCCGGCCGGAAGGGGAGTTGGGAGAAGCCGACGTCCCCGAAGCGAAGTGTCCGGGGCTTTCCCCGTTCGAGGAGCGAGCCCAGCGGGACTGACTTGTCGTCCGTCCGGGTGCCAGCCTTTGAGAGGAGGTCGTAAGAAGAGAGGTTTCCGAACAGGGGAACCTGCGATGTGGGGATGAGGTTGTCCCGGACGGCGTCCGGTCCACCGGTGTCCGGCCCGGGTTCCTTGCCGCAGGCGGCGGCGAGGAGGAGCAGCACCGGAATCAGGAGTTTTCTCGCAGAGCGCATAAACCTGGGTTTAAAGTCCGACAAATCCGCGCCGCAGACCTTCTGCGGCGGTGTTACGAAAAACCCGGGGAAGACTCGGGGGCGGGCGCTCTCGGAAGAGAGTCCCTGTGGCTCAGACACACAGGGTTCAGAGGGGGGTACCAGTAACCATGGCCTAGACGTTGTGTCCCGCACCCTTCACGGTCTCTGAGACAAAGATAGGATGAAAACCGGAAAAACAAAAGAACGGCGCCCGGAAAGGACGCCGTTCCATGAACTTTTTCAGCCAAGTAGATTACTCCGCCTTGCCGTCGGAACCGAGGACGTTCACGATCTTGTGGATGTACATCTTCTTCATCTCCTCGCGGGCCGGCTTGAGGTACTGGCGGGGATCGAAGTGGCTCGGGTTCTCGGCCAGGTGCCTGCGGATGGCGCCGGTCATCGCGAGACGGCTGTCGGAGTCGATGTTGATCTTGCAGACCGCGCTCTTGGCGGCCTCGCGGAGTTGCTCCTCGGGGATACCCACGGCGTTCGGCAGGTTGCCGCCGTACTTGTTGCACATGTCGACATACTCCTGCGGGACGGAGGAAGAGCCGTGGAGGACGATCGGGAAGCCGGGGAGTTTCTTTTCAATCTCGTGGAGGACGTCGAAAGCAAGCGGCGGGGGAACCAGACGGCCGGTCTTCGGGTCGCGGGTGCACTGCTCCGGGGTGAACTTGTAAGCGCCATGGCTGGTGCCGATGGAGATGGCGAGGGAGTCGCAGCCGGTGCGGGTGGCGAAGTCGATGACCTCTTCCGGCTTGGTGTAATGGGATTCCGCGGCGGAAACCTCATCCTCGACACCG
>JAFXMA010000083.1 GCA_017530725.1 Bacteroidales bacterium | reverse complement strand
GCCATCAGCAGGTACTCATAGAAGCCGATGTACTGCGAGGTCCAGTAGGCCCAGTGGTTGCGGAAGCCCACCCGTTCCTCGCGCGGACCGATGGAATTCTTCCAGAACACCTGTCCGAAGTAGTTGGTCCCTTCGGAGGCGCAGCCGCCCGGGAAACGCATGAAGGTCGGATGCAGGGCTTCCAGCGCCTCCAGCAGGTCCTTGCGGAAAGGTCCGTATCGGCCGTCCTTCCACAGTTCGGACGCTTCGGGAACCAGGGTGACGAAGTCCAGCCAGAAGGTGCCCTTCGCATCGCCCACGATGACCAGCCGGCTGTCCACGGAACGCTCCGCCTTCAGCGTGCCGGTGTACTGTGTCCAACTGGCGGCCGGGCGTGTGATGGCGACCACGTTGGAATTGATGTTCCCTTCCGCGTCCTCGAGATAGACCGAGATGGTCCCCCTGTATTTGTTTGTCAGCAGGTACAGGCCCAGGACGTAGTTCACGCCTTCCTTGACCGGGATGGAGGCGGTCTGCGTGTTGTTGGAATAGAGTTGGCCGGGACCGCGCCTGTATTCGGAAATGCCGTAGCCGTTGGCGGCGATGCCGAAGCCTTCGCCGGGCTTGTCGATGTCGAAGCGCACGCAGTACTGGGCGTAGCGGAGTTCGTCGTCGTATCTGTCGTTGGGGTCGAAGTCGTACCAGCGCTTCAGGTTCTTGACGAGCGGCTTGTCGGCCACGGCGCGGGCGCTGCCCACGGCGCCTTCCTTGCGGACGACCGTCCATCCGAAGAAGACGGTGTCGCACTGGGAGAATTCATTGTCCCCGGGGGCTTCCGGGACATTGTAGGCCTGGAACGAGTTGTTCTGGATGAGTTGGGCGCAGATGCCGCCATCGACGCTCTGGTTGATGTCTTCGAAGAAGATTCCGGCGAGGGTGGGGCTGATGTGGATGCCGAGTTGGTCCGGATGCAGGGCGAGGGTGCGCTTCTCGGGCTTCTTCCAGCCTTCGAGTTCGAGCATCTTGCCGGCCATCCGGTAACCCATCAGGCGCATGCCTTCGGTACTGAAATGGAACTGGTCTCCCGTGCTTTCGCACCCCAGGGCCGAGATGATATGGGCATTCGGCATCACTTCCGGCAGGTGCGGCAGCACGACGTCGTTGAAGGCGGCGCAGACCCCGTCCACCTCCGCATATTTCAGTTCGCCGGCGAGGAGCGGAATGTCGTCCGGGTTGAGGCCCAGTTCGGCGCAGAGGTCGTCGTGGATCTTCTTGACACGGCCCGGCCAGGCGGGATCGTCCGGATTGGACTCGCCCTGGTGCAGCAGCATGCCCTTGATCACGCCGTCCTTCTGGGCGATGCGTGCGATCTCCAGCAGGCGGTGGTAGGGGCTGCCGCCGTACTGCGCGACGATGGCCTTCATCCAGTCGCGCTCATTGTCGATGTACTCCTTGTACGCATCCTTGTCCCAGAGTTCCAGTTTGGCGCCTGCGACGGACACGTTGATCACGCCCACGCGGATGTTCTCCGGCAGATTCTCGATCATCTTGCGGCCGAAGAAATCGACCGGACCCAGGTTGTTGCCTTCCCGGCAGATGGGCGGGGTGGCCGTGTACCAATGGCCCTTCTCACGCCCGTAGCGGGGCATATCGACCGCCGCCATGAACTGGAACCGCGGATCGTTGAACCCCTCGTCCTGCGGCGCGGGACGGGCGCCCGCCTCCATGTTGGACTGCCCGAAACAGAGATAGATGTGGAAATCGGGGTCGGGCCCCTGTGCGAAGGCCTGCAGGCCGGCCACGAGGGCCACCAGGCCGAGAATGAAACGTCTGGACATTGTCATGCTGCTCTTTCTCACAAAAATACGCACAACACGGCAGAAAAACAATGTCCAGACAGTCGGGTGGGAAGAGGTCGTCAAGGGTTCTTCCGTTCCAGTTCGAAGCGGAAGGGCTTGTCGAAGTGACGGCGGGAGTAGTAGGTGACGGCCGGGTCGGTCAGGTTCATGACCATCGTCCAGGCAGTTCCCAACCGGTCTCCTTGTGCCGGCGGCTGGGACACGGAAGCAATCGCCGTGGTCAACTGACGCAGGTCCATGGTACCGCCCGCATCGGCGAGTTTCGCGCGCAGGAAGTCATATCGACGGTCCCCTTCATACAAGCCGACATTCAGTTTCTCCTCGCACAGGTAGTGATTGGTGACGGCAGGGGATTCCACGACCACGATTTCGTTGTTGACATATTCCACCACGACGCTTTTGCCGGAAGCATCGGCGATGGCATAATGATGGGCGGAGCCGATGTCCGAGTGCATGTCGATGCCCCGCAGCAGTTCCAGCGCTTCCTCGACGGTCGCGGCATTTTTCAGCAGATAACTGATGGCGGAAGTCGTCGTCAGCGCCGGTTTTCCGGTCTCCTGGTGCGTCACGGCATCGTCGCCGGCCATCAGGTCCGCGACGGCGAGGCCTTTCTCATTGATGCCGTCCAGTGCGAAGAAGAGGCTGCTCAGGGCCAGATACTGGTTGACGAAGCCTTCCGGCAGCCAGTCCTTGCCGAAGCCCAGGAACTCCACGTTGAACGTGGTGAGGGTCTCGTAACCCCGCTTGGGAACGGTGTGCAGGATCAGTCCGGTGGCGGAGGAGAAATCGAAGTTCCGGCCCATCAGGACGCCGTTTTCCGGCGTGGGGGCCGTCAGGGCGGAGCAGCCGTACTGGGCCGGAGCGGGCGTTATCGACGGTTGATAATAGCCTTTCGACAGGAAGGCCGTCACATAGTCCGCCAGTTCTCCGGAGGTTTTTCCTCCGCCTCGGGCGATCAGTTCGTCAAAGCCGTCATCGCCTTTGTATTCCATGTAATACAGGCCTTCGTCCAGTTTTTCGACGGACAGGGCGCCCTTGACCAGCGGGCCGAACTTCGCCCATGTGGCGATTCCGAACAGGAGCACCAGGGCGAGCAGGCTCCAGAGGACAATCTTGAGGATCTTTTTCATGGTCATTTCCCGGATGAAAGGTATTCTTGCAGGGCGTTGACATAGCCTCGGAAGGCCTCCTGGCCCGCCGGGGTGATCTGGCAGGTGGTGCGGGGCATCTTTCCCTTGAAGCCTTTTTCCACCGTGATGTATCCGGCGGCCGTCAGTTTGTCGATCTGTACGCTGAGGTTCCCGGAAGTCGCGCCGGTCTGCTTCTTGAGGTAGGTGAAATCGGCCTCGTCCACCCCGGCCAGGAGGGACATCACCGCCAGCCTTAACTCCGAATGAAGGAGCGGATCTAACTTGGGAAACATGGGTTACTTGTTCTGAAGTTTCATGATGGCACCGGTGACGAGCAGGAGGACGCCGCCCAGCGTGAAGATCAGCAGTTGCGCCTCGCTGTTGACGAGCATGGCGACGACGGCGCCGCAGACACCCAGGAGGAAGCCGCAGATGATGATGGGCCAGTTCTTCAGCAGGACGCCGGACATGCATTCGGCCAGGCCCAGGATAATGACGATGATGAGCGAAACGTTCATCGGCACCAGGCAGATGGCCACGACGCTGAGCGTGATGGCGAAAACGCCGAAGACGCGCCACACGCCGGTGAGCATCTTGCTGACCTCGTTCTGCGGGACGGCCACGTCATATTTGCCCATCAGCGCGGCGAGGGGATAGCCGATGGCCGGCATGGCGAACCACAGGAAGTTCCATTGCGGTTTCCCGGTCAGATTCCAAAGCAGATAGATGACCAGGGAGATGGCGGTAAGCAGCGCACCCCAAAGCAGGAAATACTTGGCGCTGTTGCGGAGGATGCCTTTCCGGCTCTTGTTGAAGGTTTCCGTGATGATCTGAAGGCTCTGCTGAGCGCTCATTTCGTTGTTCTGTTCCATTGTATCAATGATTTAACTGGTTTTCGGAGTCCACGGAATCTGCGCAGTATTCCTGAACCCCGATGCAAATATAAACAAGTTTACATTATAAACCAAATTTTTTTGATTATTTTTGAGGGGGGGGGCTGTTTCGCGAGCCTCCGGATGGGAACAAATACCCGTGAAAACGTTCCCTCCGGCGTGCTCGAGCATTCCGGAGGGAACATTATGGGCCTTTTTTGTTACTTGCGACGTGCTGCGGGGGAGTGGCCGGCTACTTGAACACCGTTCGCAGGAGGGCGTCGATACCCTCGCCGCGCATGCCCTGCTGGACGACCTTACCGTCGGGACCGAACAGGAACAGGTGCGGGATGGCCGATACGCCGAACTCTCCGGCCAGGGTGATGGAGGGATCCAGCAATTGCGGGTAGTAGATGCCCATGTTGGCCATCGCCTTCTGTGTATTGGGCTGCTGGTCCCGTACCGCGACGCCCAGGACGATGAGGCCTTTGTCCTTGTAGTCGTTGTATGCTTTCACCACGAACGGGGTCTCTTCGCGGCAGGGGCCGCACCACGACGCCCAGAAATCGACCAGGACATACTGGCCCTTGCCCACGAAGTCATCCAGACATCCCGTGGATTCGGTGATGGTACCGTCGGCCTGTAATTGGATAAGGGGGCCTTTGGTCGAACGGGGAGTGGCAGAGTGGCCGGCGACCGCGAACATCAAGGCGGCGGCGACGAAAAGGATAATGGGGAGGAATCTGTGCTGTTTCATGAGTCAATGTTGCTGTGTCTCACAAAAGTACGCACAATACGGCAGAAAAGCAAAGCCTCCCCTCTCATTCCCGACGGCCATCTCTGGAGCAGGCCGGGACGGCGTTTACGGTTTGACCAGGAAATGCACGATGGTGTCGCAAGGGCTGAGCGAATGCGGATGGTGCCCGATGCCGGTCTTGCCGATGATGGACAGTTTCCGGCAACCGGACAGGTCGAAGGTCCCGAACTGCTTTTCGAAGGGAACGGTCGGATCGGCCGCCCCATAGACGACGATGATGGGAATTTCCTTGATGCGATGGAAATGGTCCTTGGCGTAGGTGTGGAACTTCCCGGAGGGGATTCCCGCGGCTTCCCATTGGTCCCCGGCCTTTTGGATATGCTGGTTGTCGAATTCCGTCAGGTCGCACAGCGGGGCGTCGAGATAGAGTTTCTCCACCCGGTCTGGATGGTTCTCGGCATAGACGAGCGAGAACCACCCGCCTCTGCTCAGGCCCTCCAGGACCACTTTCCCGGACAGTCCGTACCGTTTCCGCCCATAATCGCAGAATGCCGTGAACGCCTCCTGCGCATCCGGGGTGGCATATTCATCCATCAGGTCCAGCAGTCCGAACGACCAGCCTTGTTCCAGCAGCGCATCGTCCACCTGGGCGAACGCTCCGATGAATGCCGGCCGGGCGATCCACCGGCCGTTCGCCTCCCGTGGCACGACGAACACGGCTCTCCGTCCACGGATGACCGTATCCTCCACGGTATAACCCTTGTCGGCATAGTTTTGCTCCCATGACTGGGCGAAAAGGGGGCTGCCTGCCAGCAGCAACACCCACAGAAGACGGAATCCTTTCATCGCTTTTTTTCCGCAAAGATAGGCCCGCCCCCTTTCCCCGCACCTTAATTCCCGCTTTCGGCCGGGTTAAAAAAGGCTTAAAAAGAAGAATTTTGCATCCGGCTGAATTTCCCCGCTCCTTACCCTTCGAGCCCGTGGATTCAGGTATACTAGCGGCTTTACCAGGACAGGCTGCTTCCTTCCAGCGGGTTCTTGGCCTTGATGTTTGAAAACTCGCCGGATTCCCACCAGGCGCGGTAGGCCTCGGCCGCCTTTCTTTGGGTGGCCGGATAGGCCTCTGTTCCATAATAGACACGACCGCTTGTCTGCTCGTCGAAGAGGATCGGGTTCAGGGAAGGATATCCCATGAACACTTTGGTCTTTTCGCTATCGACTTCGGCCACCCGGATGCCCTCAATCATCCACAAGGCGTACATGCCGAGAGAACTCACGGACAGGAAGGAAGACAACGGGTTCGCCGGTGGATTGACTTCCCGTTCATCGTTCGCATATGACAGAAGATTGGGAATCTGAGCCGGGTCAAACAACTTCATTTCCAATTGGCTTTTGTATTTCCCTTCCAGAAGTCCCGCCATATAGGAATCCACGTCGTCCTTCTGCCTTTGCGCTTCCGTTTTTCCGCAGGCAGAAATAAGTACAAGTACCAATAAGTTGATGACACTGAGTTTCATATCGTTCGTTTTCCCAAAAACTCCCGGAATCCGGGAATCTTGCATGTCCGTTACAAAAATAAACAATTAATGTTAATAGATAAAAAGATAAAGGGCACAAGTAGTCCATCCCGCAGGCAGTGTCCATCTTCACGACTCTGATTTTGGATCCATGCTTAATCATACCCGGCCATTCAACACCCATAAAGACATCGTCAATGGAGTTCTAACACAGGTCTGGAGACGGCCGTGAAGGAGTCTGCTTATTTCCCATGGCAATCAGATCCTCGGCTTCTTGATGATGCGGAGGACGAGAGAGACGATATAAACGATGATGCCGTAAGCGGTCGGGATCAAGCCGACTTTGACTCCTCCCCAGATGACGTTCTGGGATAAATCCCCTTGTGACCGGATGAAATCGGCCGCTTGTATGAAACCGATAAAGGTTGCCAAGAATCCAAAAGCCAGCGCGAGAAGACCGATTTCCTTGATCCAGGCCGGGGCTTTCCAGGCGGCGAAGAACAGGGCGATAAGCATGAGCGTGATGATGGTCATGAATCCGGCGCCGGCCTCGACGAATAGTGTGAAGATATTGCCTGACAAAGGTAACATG